>CAZJDS010000391.1:0-2088 GCA_964544795.1 uncultured Alkaliflexus sp.
GATACTTTTGTAGAATTCATTGAGTTTTTATTTTAATAGTTATTCGTTTGTGTAACAAAACAAAAAACAAAATTTCTTAATTTACCAGCTGGTGATGGAAACCTTAAAATATGGATTTAAAACAATCGAAGTTCGACCATTTTACAGGCCGCACCTACGGCGCTGAGGTTCGGTGGCATAGGTTTACTACAAACAGTGCAATTCCTACGGAGTGCAAGATTGTTCCAACTTGAAACTCTGCTTATTATAAAGCGTTTATTTACAGACGTTTCGATGCCAGAGGTATCGAATGTTTATAGAAATGTTTGATAATCTTTGTTCGACCCTGGCTGGGGGTAGCATCATGATTTGTTAATTATCTGTCTAAAAATATATGAACCCGCTGGGTTCTTATCTTCGTGTTTTTAACAGCCTATCTACAATCCAGTCACGCATTTTAACTCCGATAGGAGTGCCCTGTCTGTAGTACAACGGTTAAAACAGCAAACAAAGCTCCGTCAGGAGCGTCCTGTTTTTAGCAGGTCATTTAGACATCCTATTCTCGTGCCTAAATCCTGTAGTTTACAACTACGAATATGACTTAATAAAATAACTACGAAGTTGAAAACTTCGCCGAGCACAGGGCGTCCTGTTTGTAGTAGGTTCCGCGCCAGCAGGTGAAAAGCAGAATGATTACCGAGAATTAGGTGCAAACTCTTTTATATTTTGTTCTTTTTATTCTGGTTTACGTCTGAAGATGCTACTCAACATCCAAAAATGTTCATCACAACATTCGTCATCTGCAAAAAATATTGTTTATTTGTTGTTCCAAGAAAGGAACTTACTAATACTTTATGATAGAAAAATTAATTTATCTTGATTCCATTGATCCAGCTGAGTTTTTAGGCGTTAAGAATGTGAATCTCGATATTATCAAAGCACATTTTCCCAAACTGAAGGTTATTGCCCGTGGCAATTGGTTGAAAGCCATGGGAGAGGCTGAAGAAATTGCTTTTTTTGAAGAAAAAATCAACCAACTCATTGAACATTATCATCAATACAATGTCTTAAGTGAAGCCAAAGTTATTGAATTTCTGGTGGGGAATTCTGGCGACTTCTTGAATAAACCAGATGGTGACTCAGACGTGATACTGTTTGGTGTCAACGGAAAGATAATTAAAGGACGCACAGCTAATCAGAAGTTGATGGTGAAGGAATATGACACCAATGATCTTTTGTTTGCAGTGGGGCCTGCAGGAAGTGGAAAAACCTATACTGCCATCGCATTGGCGGTGCGTGCTTTAAAACAGCGAGCGGTAAGGCGCATTATTTTAAGTCGCCCAGCCGTAGAAGCTGGAGAGAAATTAGGGTTTCTGCCAGGAGATATGAAAGAGAAGATTGATCCTTACTTGCAGCCACTTTACGATGCTTTGATGGATATGATTCCTGCCATTAAACTAAAAGAGTTTTTAGAAAATGGAACCATCCAAATTGCCCCTTTGGCTTTTATGCGTGGTAGAACGTTGAACGATGCTTTTGTAATCTTGGACGAAGCTCAGAATACGACCACCAACCAGATGAAGATGTTTTTAACACGAATGGGTGATCGAGCGAAATTTGTAGTTACGGGTGATGTTACACAAATTGATTTGCCCATCAAGCAATCTTCTGGATTGGTGCAATCTATGAAGATTCTAAAAGATGTGAAAGGCATCAAGATCATTGAGTTTAACGTAAAAGACATTGTTCGCCATCGTTTGGTTCAAGACATTGTGGAAGCTTATGATAAGATGAAAGATTAAATAGACCTTAAAAGATAAATTTAAGATAGATATGGAAAACTCAATTGTAAAGACCGATTATCATTTCCCTGGTCAAAAAGACCTTTATGTTGGTAAAGTGAGAGATGTATATAATATCAATGACGACTATTTGGTGATGATCGTTTCAGATCGTATTTCAGCTTTTGATGTGGTGTTGCCTAAAGGTATCCCCTTCAAAGGACAGGTGTTGAATCAGATTGCCGCTAAATTTTTAGATGCTACGGCAGATATTGTTCCCAACTGGAAAATTGCCACACCCGATCCCATGGTAACTGTGGGACATTTT
>CAZJDS010000392.1:0-757 GCA_964544795.1 uncultured Alkaliflexus sp.
TGCTTTATTGCTAGTAGTCCCCTTATGCTTATGGGCAGATGATGAAAAGTCAACTTTTAGCATCCCGTTAAATGGTCTTTGGGAGATGGGATCAGGAAGGGATTATAACCAAAAAGTAATCGTCCCCGGCATTCATACTGATGCAACAAAAATGAATCCTGAAAAACTTTGGTATAGAAAAGAGATAATATTGCCAGAAGGGGTCTGGAAATTTGCTACATTGGAACTAAAAGGAGCAAGATTTGCGCCTGAAGTTTATGTGAATAGGATAAGTGTCTCTAAACAAAATGGCGGTATGGCGCCTACATTTCACTTATTAAATCAAAGTGATGTTAAACCTGGTGAAAAGATAGTCCTTGAGATTGCACTAACATCTTTGAAAGATCTTCCTTCAACCGATGCTTCTTATATTCCTGTTGCCGATCATTGGCGTTCTAATATTTCTTCGAGTCTGTGGGACGATGTAGTTTTAAAGTTACACGGTGATTATCGTATTGATCGTATTATTCCATTTATCGATTTCAACAATAAAAAGGCCGATATATCTTTTGATGTTTCAAGCTTTGGATCTGTAACTCATAAACCTATAATTGCTATGGTTGAAGTTATTGATAAAACAGGGAAAGTATTACTACACAACAAAGGAAATGTTTCTGTATCAAATAACAAGATTCCTATTGATTACGGTAACATTTTACAACCATGGTCACCCAACCAACCTAATTTGTATAAACTAAAAGTCAGTATTGTTGAAGGT
>CAZJDS010000392.1:767-1161 GCA_964544795.1 uncultured Alkaliflexus sp.
TATCATTGACCAGTCAATAATCTCATTTGGAGTGAGAGATTTCCGAATCGAAGACAAACAGTTTTATCTAAACAACCAGCCTATCACTCTTTTAGGAGGTACTACTGTATGGCCTCGATGGATGAGAGACAAGGAGGGTCAGGAGCTTGGTTACAATAAGGAATGGTTTATTGACAACGTAATATTACGCTCAAAAGAACATGGTGCCAACTATCATCGTTTTCATCTTGGCTTACCTCCAGAATCATTTTTGGATCTTTGCGATGAATATGGTCTGGCGGTTCAATTCGAATGGAGTTTTTTCCATGGGATGCCTGCATCAAAGGAGAGTTTAATTGAGCAATATGCTAAATGGATTGATCTTGCAATGCGTCATCCTTCCGTTGTATTGATT
>CAZJDS010000392.1:1171-2081 GCA_964544795.1 uncultured Alkaliflexus sp.
TACAACGAAACAGAAGGAGATGAATTGGATATACTCTGGAGTGCTTTGAATGAAATTTTAAGAGACTATCCTCCATTGGTAATGGAAGAGCGTGACGTAATTCATATACATAAATACTGGTGGGGTCTATTTGAGAATCTGGGACTTTATTACGATAGTGCCGATCAATTTCCTAAAGCTATTATGGTTGACGAATTTGGCGGCAACTATCTAGATGGGGATGGAATGATTGGAGGATATCCAACTATTCCAGAAACCTATTTGCGTTTTTTAGGTAGAAATCATACCAAAGAATCCAGACTTGCGTTCCATGCAATGTCGAACTCCAAAGTTGCAGAATATTGGCGACGAATAGGAGCTTCTGGTGTTTCTCCTTTTTGCATTTTAGGTAGTCATGAAGATGGGAACCACTGGTTTATGGGGAAACTCAAAGAAGGCAAGCCCAAGCCAGTTTGGAGCGAATTAACTTGTGCGTGGTCGCCTCAGTCTGTCAGTATTGAATTGTGGGATAAAAATTTTGTTCCAGGTCAGGTACTAAATCTTCCAATTTATCTTTTTAATGATACACCCAATAAAAATAGATTTGAAGTTAAATTGTCGTTAAGAGATAATTTTGGGAAGATTTTTAAAGAAGAGTTTTTAACCTATGCCGATATAGAATCATTTACCACTAAAGTGGAACATTATAATTTGATTTTGCCATTTAAAACTGGTAAGTATATAATTAGCGCAGAACTATTAAATCGACCTGAACAGGTCAAATATTCTATTATTTCACAATGGGAGGTTAATGTCTTTAAAACAATAGTACCTGAAGTTTTATTGCAATCTGAAGTTTCAGTTTCAGCGAATGAGCCTGAGATTATTCAATTTCTAAATGATAATCATATCCGTCATGTTTCACTTTCGG
>CAZJDS010000393.1:0-2059 GCA_964544795.1 uncultured Alkaliflexus sp.
AAATATTGCATCACTACCATCACCTACTCTATTAGAAGAAAGAAATCCTCTCTGATTATCATTTGGATTGATAACATAACCAAAATCATCTCTATTAGAGTTATAAGGCTGACCAAGATTTTGGGTCTCTCCCCAATTTCCATTCACATAATCGCTTTTAAAAAGATCTAAACCCCCAAAACCAGTATGACCATCACTTGAAAAGTAGAGCGTATTGTCTTTACCAACAAAAGGAAATAGCTCATCACCAAAAGAGTTGACTTTTGGTCCTAAATTTCTAATTCCAGTAAGGGTTCTGTTTGATTTAATCTCAGCCATCCAAAGATCTTTGCCTCCATACCCTCCCGGACGATTGGAAACAAAAACCAAGTATTTTCCATCGGGCGTTACAGCAGGATGCGCATTGTCGTAATCACTACTGTTTATGTTCAGATCTACTTCGTCCACCCAGTCTTGACCATCAAATACGACAGAAAATATTTTCAACTTATTGTCGCCGCCACGCACACGAACGGTTTTAGTATAATACATTGTTTTTTCATCAGGAGAAAATGAGATGGCTCCCACATGATATTCAAAAACAAGCTTTTTTGAAAAAAGACGCGTATTCTTAATTTCGTCGCCGTCTAAATCAGAATAGTATAAACTCAAGAAATTACGTCCCTGACGATCTATTTTCCCCCCTTCCTTTTCGGGTGAGGCAGAAGAGTAAACTACACCGTCTTTATAATACTGCAGCCCAAAAGACTGTCCGAAAGTCATAATCTTGGATGGATTCACTCGCACGGGAAGAAACATTTGATTATCCATGGCCCATTCGCAAGAACGAATTAACTCATCGATCAATCCAACCCGTTCAGGATTTTGAGGTTTGGCCTTTTTATACAGGTCGATAGCTCCTACATAATAGCCAATTTTATGTGTAGTTGACGCATATATATAAAGATCATATCCTGTCAATTTATCCTCTAACTCTGAAAAAATAGCATAAGCTTCATCAACATTGTTCAATTGATAATAACAATGCCCCACTTTTATCTGATACTCTTGATCTAATTTATAACCATCAGCTATAACCTGGTTATAATATTGTAGCGCATTATAAAACTCACCACGATTGTATTGGGCATCACCTCGACGAAGAGCGGAACCTTGTCCCTCCATAACAACAGGGGTAAGTAATAAAAGAAGAGCCAAAACAACTTGATAGATTGATCTCATATTGTAATAATTTGTTTCTCAATATCTAAAAGAGATGATGACAATTTCTGTTAAAATTAATTATATTTTTTACATTATCCACCACATCTTATACCACCTCATATATCAATGTTTGTTATCTTTATTCACACTGTAAAAATAAATAGCAACAATTTACGCATTTCATTAATGAGATAAAAAAATTTTAAAAACAATCAATTTCTAAAAATAGCGAATAGAACGCATTCCGGGTCGTTTATAAAATGTAAAATCAAATTGAAGACCTATCTCATGCGATCCTGCTTTGGCATGACGGCTGATAGGTGAAAACGAATAATCTCCCGAATAACGCAAGGTAAATTGACGGTTGATAATATATTCCAACAAGAAGACCACTTCAGATGTAGTTCTATAAGAGGCGCCAACCCAAAGAGTTTCTGCCAACAGTACATTAGCAGAGACATCAAATTGCATCGGGGCTCCATACACCTCTTTCATGAGCAATGTGGGCTTCACTTTAACACTTCCCCAATCAAAAACATACCCACCATAGAGATACATATGGAGATTTTTGAAATCTAATGTGTTTTTGAACTCTTCAATACCTTTATCGAATTTGGTTGAGAAGAATTTGGGAACAGAAAAGCCAATAAAATAATCCTCGGTGTAGAAGTAAGTTCCAAAACCACCATTAAAATTGAGTTTGTTTTGTTTACCACCGAAAACAGGGTCTCCATAAGTTTCGGTGACTGCTTTGGTTCCGTCATAAGTTAGCGAACTAAAACCCAATTGAAGACCAAAAGATAAAAATTTAGCCCCTTTGTCAAACATCACTTTGTAAGAACCAGAGCCCATGAGA
>CAZJDS010000394.1:0-2058 GCA_964544795.1 uncultured Alkaliflexus sp.
CTTAAAAGCGAGGTAGATGAGCGTCTGATGGAGAAAGTGGTGGACAACTTATTGTCGAATGCTATTAAGTATTCCTTTCCTAATACTACAGTTTTGGTCAGTTTTGGAATATCTAAAAATAAATGGGTATTAGAGTTGAAAGACCAAGGGATTGGTATTCCCAAATCGGCTCGACAGCATTTATTCAGGGAGTTTTATCGTGGTGAAAATGCTATAAATGCCAATGTAGTTGGTTCAGGTATTGGTTTGCTTTTAGTACGTAAGTATGTTGGCCTACATGGCGGAAAAGTAAATTGGGTAAGTCAAGAGAACAAGGGTACAACATTCACTGTCACTGTTCCTTTGATTAAAACTTCTGAAGAGGGTGTTGTTGAAGTGGTAGTTCCCACACCTCAGAATGATACATCTGTGTTTCCACCACCTATCTATAAAGGAATACAAAAAGGCTTCACGGTACTGATCGTAGAAGATAACGAAGAACTTCGCAGCTTTTTGCAGCAAAGCCTAGATAATGATTTTAATACTCTTACTGCAGATGACGGTGTTGAGGGATGGGAAGTAATTCAGCATAATTTGCCTGATCTAATTGTATCTGACATTTTAATGCCCAATCGCAACGGATATGAATTGTGCAAGCTGGTAAAGTCAACTTATGAGACTTCTCACATACCTGTCATATTACTTACTGCTCTTGCTGAGAAAAATGATCAGTTACATGGTCTTGAACTTGGTGCCGATGATTACTTGACGAAACCTTTCGACTCTGCAGTACTTAAACAAAGAATATTTTCGATCATTAGCAACCGTACATTAGTTCGTGAACGTGCTCTAAAACTTATTAGCGGTGGCTCACAACACGAGGCTGTCCTTTCAAGTGAGCTGAATGATCAATTTGTAAAATATGCATTGAAGGTAGTTCATGAGCATTTGGATAATCCTGATTTTAATAAAGAACTCTTTGCCTCAGAAATGAATGTTAGTGGGTCACTGCTATATAAGAAAATCAAGAGCCTTACTGATCAGAGTCCTTCTGATTTTATTAAGGTTGTTCGTTTAACTAAAGCTGTAGAACTACTGCAAACTGAAAATTATTCTATTGCTGAGGTGAGTGAGTTATGTGGATTTTCAAGTGCTGGTTATTTTAGTACTGTATTTAAAAAACATTTTGGAAAATCTCCTTCAGAAGTTCTACAAGTTTAGTTAATTTTTCCTCTGAGCGTTTCGGTTTTAGACATTTTCGTCTGTAATATCAAATATTTAGAATAGTTTATATTGATTTCTCCTTTATTACATTGCTTGTTTTTAAAAATTGAAGCAAGCTTTAGTTTGTTTCTATTCAAGCATGCTTTAGTTTGTTTCTATTCAAGCATGCTTTGCATCCTTCTTGTATTCAGTAATATACAGTCTTCTTTACTTTTGACGATCTTTTTGAAATATATTTCGTCAATGGAGTTTTTTACATATTTTATACAAAATATCTAAAATTAAAACATGAATATCTAATATCTAACCCCCTTTGGCTATAATTCACCTACTTTCACTTTTGGTAAATCCACATTCATTAACATATATTAAACTTTTAAATTATGTCGAAGAGCCAAGATGAAAGTTTTAAATCAAAAAAAACACTCCAGTTGATAAACTGTTTTTATCTCTTTTCAATGAAGAGGGCAACTGTTCAGTTTATGTTAACAACCGGGAAGCAAGATGGAATATTGCTATAGACAATCAACAACCAAATTCTAAAGAAATGAACAAAAAGAAAAGATGTTTTTGCCATCTGCTAATTAGGTGGTTAGTAACAAAAGTGCTGTTTATACTGTTCCTCAGTGGAACAGCTCTTAATGCGCAAAGCAGTCGAACTGTTGAGGGGAAAATCGTTGATTCAAACCAGGATCCCTTGTATGGAGTTACAATCCTTGTAAAAAACAAGCCTGGTGTAGGGACAATTACAGATTTTGAGGGTAAATTTTCTATAAATTTACAACCAGAGGATACGATTTTGATGATCCTACCAATGATTGGGATACTCAGTTTTTTGTGAAAGTTCCTCATGTA
>CAZJDS010000395.1:0-2058 GCA_964544795.1 uncultured Alkaliflexus sp.
AAGCAAAAGATCATTTGAAGGGGTTCTTATATGCTGGCACAGCTTGTAGTTTTCCAGAAACTAGACAGAACAGCTTGGTTGCTATTCCATTAAGGGAAGAAGAGTTATATCCTGCTCAGCCTGAGTCTGCGTATGGTTGGAGTAAGCTGATGGGGCAATACGAGACTGAGCTAATGGGTGCAGAAACGGGTATTCCTGTTTGTAATCTCATGTTTCATAATGTTTATGGCTCTCCGTGTGATTATGGCAAGAGGAGTCAGGTGATTCCAGCATTGATTCGGAAAGCTATTAATTTCCCTAAAGAGCCTTTTGTTGTGTGGGGTAGTGGAAACCAAGGACGTGCTTTTTTGCATGTGGATGATGTTGTGCATGGAATTATTTTGGCATTGGAAAAGGGTTTAGATAAGGGTGTAATACAAATAGGCCCTTCCATAAGCACTTCTATTCGAGAAATAGCTGAAATGGTGGTTGAAATTTCAGGAAAGAGTATCGAAATAGTTTATGATACGACAAAGCCAGAAGGCGATAAAGCACGAAGCGCCGACTTTAGTAAAGCACAAAAAGTATTAGGGTGGTCACCTCAGATCTCGTTGAAAGAAGGATTAGAAAAGCAGTATATGTGGGTAAAAAATGCAATAGAGAATAAAGAACATCGCCATATGCCTCATGAAAAAATATACTCTGTAATAGACAAGTAGAAGAGGATGAGATTTTTGAATTCGGTTTTGTTGATTGACAATTGTCTGTATTAATATTCTGTTTAAAAACATGGGAGTGTATTTTAATATAAACCTTGAGTTTGACAAGGAAATTGTGGATGGTATAATTAATAAAACTATTCAGAATGATGAGGTTGGATATGTATGTTCTATAGAGAGTAATAATCTAACATACGCCAACACCCATGATGATTTCTTGAAAGTTATTAACGGTGCGCTTGTTAATATTTGTGATGGGTCTGTATTGGCATCTATAATTGGCAAAACTTATCGTGGAAAATTTAAACCTTATATTGGCGCCGACCTTTTTATTAAATATATTGAAAGGAAAAAGTATAAACAATATTTTTTGGGTAACACCCGAGAGGTTCTTGATGGGTTGAGGGATAATTTGGCGGAAATAGATCCAGATATAGTCAATATGCCTTTCGTGGATTTGCCATTTAGAGCAGTAGATGATTTCGACTACCAGGCTATTGCAGATGAAATCAATGAGTATAAACCCGATATTATATGGGTTTCATTAGGGGCTCCCAAACAAGAGATTTTTATGAGCAAATTACAATCTTATTTGCATCGTGGGGTAATGTTTGGGTTTGGTGCTATATTTAACTTTTTTAGTGGTGTGGGTCCTGTTAAGAGAGCTCCTGCATCCATGCGACGAATGAAACTGGAGTGGCTTTATAGAGCTTTTGAAGAACCTAAGAAGAATGTGCCAAGATATTGGCGTTTTATAAAAGTACTTCCCCGATTAATTTATGAGGGGAGGTTATCAACACATTGAGATTATTTCGAAATTATCGATTAAATTTCTTTTTTAATTCATTTTTCACCCCATCCCCAACTTCTCCACAGCACTATTCAATCTTCTCACCACCTCTTCTTTTCCCAGTAGTTCTATGATCGTGAATAGATCGGGGCCAAAACCGCCTCCCACCATAGCTAATCGCATGGCGTTCATCACGGCACCTAAATTTAACGCCTGAGTAGTTATCTGCTCAGTCACGATCTGTTTTAGATCCTCTGCTTTCCAAATGGGAGCTTCTTCAAATAGACCTGCCACGCTCTTCATAAATAGAGGTATAGGTTCTTTCCATCGTTTTTTCACCACCTTTTCGTCGTAATCGGTAGGTGCTTCAAAAAAGAAAGAAGTTTGCTCCCACAACTCCTCAATAAAGTTTACTCGCTCTTTAACCAATGCTACCATTACAGTAAGCTCTTCTAATTTAGGTGTAAATCCTTTTTTTTTGAGGTGCGGCATGTAGAGTTTTGCCAGTTCATCATCCTCTTTTTTGATGAGGTATTGATGGTTGAACCATTTGGCTTTCTCTGGGTCGAA
>CAZJDS010000396.1:0-2043 GCA_964544795.1 uncultured Alkaliflexus sp.
GATTGATTTGTTTTGTGAGCATTGGCAGTGTGATTTTCACATCACCTAAAACTGGGGCATCTGCATGAACGTTTTTGCTTATTTCTGCTGGATCAATATCCAAATGAACCACTTTGGCGTTCATAGCATATTTGGTTAAATCACCCGTAACACGATCGTCAAAGCGCATTCCAATTGCAATGATTAGGTCAGCTTCATTTGTTTTGATATTTGGACCATAGTTGCCATGCATTCCCAACATCCCTACGTTTAAAGGATGTTCAGTAGGTAGCACAGATAGACCTAACAGTGTCCATGCTGCAGGAATCCCACTTTTTTCGATAAATTCTTTAAGCTCTTTCTCGGCATTACCTAATATTACTCCTTGTCCAATTAAAGCCAGTGGTTTTTTAGCCAAATTGATTAATTTTGCTGCTTCTGATATTTGAGCAGGATTAATTTCTGGAATTGGTTTGTAGCTCCTAATGAATTTAACTGGTTCATAAGTATAATCGAAAGTTGCAAATTGTGCATCTTTTGTGATGTCCAACAATACAGGACCAGGACGTCCTGAGCGAGCTATGTAAAATGCACGAGCTATTGCATGCGGAATATCTTCTGCTTTTCTGATCTGATAGTTCCATTTGGTGATAGGTTGAGTAACACCCACAACATCAGTCTCTTGAAACGCATCGGTTCCCAAAAGTGAAGATACTACCTGTCCGCTGATCACAACCATAGGGGTTGAGTCTATCATTGCATCTGCAATTCCTGTTACAGCATTGGTTGCTCCAGGGCCAGATGTTACAATGGCAACACCCACCTTTCCTGAAACCCGTGCAAAGCCTTGCGCTGCATGAACAGCTCCTTGCTCATGACGTACCAAAACATGTTTCAGTTCTTTTTGGTAGTTATAAAGGGCATCATAAACCGGCATGATCGCTCCACCGGGATACCCAAAAATAGTCTGCACCCCTTCTTTTATAAGGGATTGTACCAAGGCATCTGAGCCTGTAGTACGAATGGTTTTGTTACTTGTTTCTTTCATTTTTGTTTGGGATTGTGTTTCCATGGCATTTCTGCTTTATTGGTGGGTTACACTTTTACATCTCAATTACTACTTCGTCGGGCAAAATACGTACTGCCCCTTTATCGGCAGAGGTAACCATACTTGCATATGCTTTCAATGCTTTTGAAACCATGCGTTCACGTAGTTTTGGCTTATAGGCATTTGCTCCTTTAGCTTCTTCGGCATTTCGCCGATGGGTCAACTCATCATCACTCACCATTACATCTATGGTTCTGTTGGGAATATCAATAATTACACGATCACCATCTTTTACTAAAGCAATGGCGCCCCCTGCTGCAGCTTCGGGAGACACGTGACCAATCGATAAACCAGAGGTACCTCCAGAAAATCGACCATCCGTGATCAATGCACATTTTTCACCCAACTTGCGTGATTTTAAATAGGAGGTAGGATATAGCATCTCTTGCATACCAGGACCTCCTTTTGGTCCTTCATAGGTTATGAAAACAATATCGCCTGCTTTCACTTCTCCTGAAAGAATGGCATCGCACGATTCGTCTTGCGATTCATATACTCTTGCAGTTCCTTCAAATTTTAATATGGATGGATCAACTCCTGCTGATTTAACGATGCAGCCGTCTTGGGCAATATTTCCAAAGAGTACGGCCAATCCTCCATCTTTGTAATATGCATTTTCGACATTTCGAATGCAACCTTTTTTTCGGTCCAAATCCAAAGTGCTGTAGATGGCTTTTTGTGAAGCTAATTTTAAATTGACAAATCCTCCTGGCGCACTTTCATAAATTCCTTTGGCTTTACTTATAGACTTAACACTTGTGACATCATAATCGTTCAATGCTTCTTGAAGAGATGGATAATCTATACGCCCGACAGAAGAGTTAATTAATCCTCCTCGGTTCAACTCTGCTAAAATACCCAATATACCGCCTGCCCGATTTACGTCTTGAACATGGTAATTTCCGTTGGGAGCCACCATACATAATACAGGAACCTTGCGTGACAAGCTGTCAATA
>CAZJDS010000397.1:0-2038 GCA_964544795.1 uncultured Alkaliflexus sp.
ATAATTGGGCTGGTTATAATTATTACGGTTAAAGTGTTTAAGATGGGAATAAAGGGGTCAAGTCCTAAATGTGGTGTAAATTCGTTCGGTGCAATAAGTCATTTTTTCTTCCAGATCTGCCTTTAGGCAGCCTGGATTAACTTAATCTGTTCTTTAGCAATCTTAGCTAATTTCAATTTAACTTGTGGCATCACTCTCATGTATATGTTTTTTGAGAAAATTCTTCCTCGCAAACTCATTATGTCGTGTCTTTCCATCAAAACTGCTCCCATCAGTCTGTTTAGTGAGTCAACATTTGGAAAGATTCTTATCACATCAGCTCGTCTGCCAAGCTCACCGTTCTCGCGTTCAACATAATTACTGGTTCGAAGAACGGTTCGCATTTTTTCATTTGGAAGCATAAGGGCTGTCATAGCATCTTCAAAACCATCGTCTAAGACTTCCATGGCTTTGGGTCCAATGTCTTTGTAGTCATCTATTATTTGATCCCTTATCATTCGGGCTTGGGTCAAATCTTCAGCATTAAACATTTCTCTTAATTCGCTTTTTAGGCCAGGTTGAAATTTTTTGCTTATCTCACCAAGGATGTTTTTTTGAAAATGATACTGACATCTTTGCCAAGCTGCCTTTGGATAAACAATTTTCAGTGCCGCAATCAAACCTTTATGGGCATCAGAAGTAATCATATCTATTTCTCTTAAGCCTCGACTTGCCAGCTGATTGAAAAAATGCTTCCAGCTGTCTTTAGATTCGTCCTCATAAACATCGAAACCTATGATTTCACGGCCTCCATCTTCATTAATGCCCATGGCTATCATGAAAGCTTTGGAGACAATTTTATGGTTTTCTCTAACCTTGAAATATTTGGCATCGGTGATTACAAAGGGATAATGGGAGGCCAATTCTCTATTTTTAAATTCATTTACTCCCTCATCAAGTTTTTTACAAAGTTCTGAGACTGTTGATTTGGAAAAAGTAGTTCCACAGAGTTCTTCAACAACATTACTAACTTTTCTGGTGGAGACACCTTGAACAACCATTTCCATCATGGTGCTTAAAAGTGCAGCCTCGCTCCTTTTGTAGTGATCAAAGATCATGGTTACAAAAGGAACATTTCTGTGACGGGGAACCTTTAGAGTTATTCTTCCAATTCTTGTAACAAGAGGACGGTTGCGGCTGCCATTTCGATAATCTGCCCTATCTTTATTGCGTTCATGCATGCTAGCTCCGATTTGCTCCTCTGATTCAGCTAGTAAAAAAGCGTTTAAAATCTTTTCCATCAAGTAAGCAAAAGCTTCACTATGATCTTTTGAAAAAAGGGCTACCATTTCTTGATAATCTACAGTAATATTTATTTGAGACATGTTTCTCTACCTCCGGTTCTTTTTGTGTAGTGACTATATTGTAACCGAACGGAGAAACATGTTCTCTTTTTTTCTAATTTACACCATTATATGGACATGACCAATAAAGGTTCCTTGGAATTACAACACTTTTATGGACTTAAAGATAAGTTACCTTGATTATCAACTAGCCACTGTTCATAAGCATTTGGAGTCATTCCAAATGCTGTGTGAATCCTCTCTTTGGGGTAGTAATCTTCTAGGTAGTTACATAAAACTACCTCCATCTGAACTTTTGTTAAGTGACGATTGGGCCTTATAACTTCAGTTTTGACTGTCTTAAAGAAAGATTCTGCTACTGCGTTGTCTATTGGTTTACCGGGACAACTCATGGAGTGTACCAGTTTATATTTATTACACACACCTGCAAAGTCGAAGCTACGATACTGGCTTCCCTGATCCGAGTGAAGAATCAGGCAGCTGGGATCTAAGCCCGGCTGGGAATCAATTGCTTTCTGCAGGGTCCTTTTTGCAAGCTCTGCGGTTATGTGTTTGTCGGTAATGCTGGCAATAACGCTTCTGTCATATAGATCAATAATCGTGCAATTATAACGTTTGCTGCCATTCGTTAAAAATAAACAGGTAAAATCAGTGCACCATTTCTGGTTAATGGATTCTGCCTTAAAATCCTGATG
>CAZJDS010000398.1:0-2032 GCA_964544795.1 uncultured Alkaliflexus sp.
ACGAATCAAATCTGTACGACGAACACCTTCCCAATACAATTCACGAGCACGTTCATCTAAGAAAAACTTATAAGGAATGCCATCCACTGTAGCGGATAAATTAGCTTCAGTCACTTGAGCAGCATTGCGAATACTACGAAGTTCGTTTACATAACCCAAAGCAGTACCTAAATCGGTGTTTTTTCGTACTGCAGCTTCTGCATACATCAAATAAGCATCTGCCAAACGGAAAAGCGGGAAGTCTATGTCCACACCATCTGTTTCAGAATTCGAAGCAGCTACCCCTTCATCGGTCAAATTGCTCCACTTGGTTACAAAATAACCGCCAGATCGATCATCCACTCCGCCATCCATATACTGATTTTGTCCTGTTGTATAAAACATGGCACGATCGTCATTATCCATATCAAAAAGTGCAGTAAACTCACCTCTAACTCGAAACATACTCCAAGCACTTTTTATTCCTACCGACGAAGCTTCAGGGCCAAAGTCGGTATCTACTTGTCCACAAGCAAGGTATGTTGTAGCTCCCCAACTGACAACATTTCGGCTGTCCACTACCAATGGGTAGATAATCTCTTTACCAAGACCCACTCTTTTGTGGTTATCGGCATTAAAAAGCTTGGCATACTCAGGCTCTAATGCATAACCCTCGTCTATCACTTCCTTACTATAGGTCATACATTCAGTGAAATGATCACCAGCATTGTAGGTTTCCGCATTCAGATACATACGTGCCAACAACATCCAGGCAGCTGCACGAGGAGCATGTCCATATTCACAATTTGCAGCATCTGCCATCTCTTCACTACACTCTTTTAATTCAGCTTCAATAAACGAGAAAATATCTTTTGCTTCCCAACGCTCAGGAAGTGTTGAGCTTCCTATCAAAGTTTCATCGGCAAAAGGGATGTTTTGAAACAAATCCATTGCATGATAATATGCCAAAGCCCTTAAAAAGCGCGCTTCAGCACGATAAGAAATAATTTTCTCTTTTTGGGCTTCTGTAAAACCGGCTATTCTTTCATCGGTGCTGTTCTTCAAAAACTCATTACACAACGAAATCGAATAGTAAGAGCGATAGTACATATCTGCTACCCAAGGATCTTGTGCATCCCAGGTCAAAAAGGTCAAATTACCAATATTATCCCCTTCTATCCAGGTGGAACCCATTTCATCAGTTCCTGCTTCTTGCACATTTATATAACAGCGCATATAATCGTATCCGTTGTTACTGCTCAGATCCGCATCTTCGCCACCTTTTCCTTGTCCAGCAGTTACAAATGAAGCATAACATTTGGCCAAGGCAGAAATATAATTTTCTGGATTGGCATAGACCGATTCAGAAGTCTCCTCTATTTTAGGAAATTGGTTTAAGTCGTCAGCACAGGAAACAAATCCTAATAACACGACAATCAATGATATATAAATTAACTTTTGCATCTCTTTATCAATTAAAGGTTTAAAATTCCAGTCCAAGACTTAATGAGAAAACACGAGGACGCGGATAAAATGATGAATCCATACCTTGAGGCACCTCAGGATCAACACCAGTGTATTTGGTAACGGTGAAGACATTTTGCACCATAGCCGTTGCATTCAAACTCATAAAACTGGTGAGCTTTCCGAAGTTATAGTTAAGCGATACGTTATCCATTTTTAAGAAAGAGGCATTCTCCACATAGTAGTCTGAGAGATATTGACGACTCTTGAACTCCGTATCTAAATAGCTTTTATGAAGATTATTTAACTGTGCAGTATTGTATGTTAGAGTCCCTAAAGCACCAGTATTCATTGCCATTCCATTATACACATAGTTTCCTATATTGGCACGTAAGCTGGTGCTAGCTGTCCACTTTTTATAACGCAAGGAAGTACTAAAACCAAGAATATAATCTGGCGCTGGGGAGTGATAACGATAAAGATCGTCAGAATTGATCTCTCCATCCTTATTTACATCAGCGTAAGCTCCTTCAACAGGCTTGCCACTTTCATCGTACAATTGATGATAGACATAAAACATGTAGGGAGA
>CAZJDS010000399.1:0-2026 GCA_964544795.1 uncultured Alkaliflexus sp.
CTAAGCTTAAGATATATTTTAATGGAAAACCAATTAGTATATTATAAACGCCAATAAAAAAACCACTTATTATATTCCAGATATCTTCAAAGAATGCTTTAAAGAAATCTACAAACCATTGTGAGAAATTATCCATTATCTTCGTCCTCTCTTAGTCTTATTATTTGTTTGTTTTAAGTCAAGGCTTTTGTCAGTAATGTAATTTACATTTAAATCATCCATATTTAAATTACTTTTATTAGTTTTATAAATTACTTTTAAGTTGTTAACCTTTGAAAAATAAAGTAGTTCAGCGATATTATCATCATCCATTAGATTATCATCTACTTCTAATCTATCTATATTATATTTTTGAATAAATGAATATATTTCTTTATTTAATGTATTTATATCTAGACTTATTTTAACACCTAAATTACTTAAGGTCAAAATATTTCTAATAATTTTTTCTTCGTAATTAATATTTGTTATTTTTAATGAAATAATCATTTGTTCTAGCATAAAGTTACTGCCATAAACTATTTGTTGTAAGGATGATACAAACTCTTCTTTTTCAATGGTATTTAATAAGACTGGTAAACCTACTTTACCAAAGATATTATTTTCATATAACATATCTAAAAGATTTTCTAATAGATCCATATTTACCCAAGCTTGATCAATTTCAGGAATTTTTTTCATATAGTCTAATAATCTTAAATTAGATATATTAATAACATTATAAATCTCTTCGTGATTTCTTTCTTTGTTTTTTAAAACTTTTACACTTAAAAAGTTTACTTCTTCTTCATTAATCTTTTTAGCCAATAAATTAAAATCATTTACATTATTAGTAATCCCTTCATGATATAAAATAACTTCACCTAAATTTCTAACCGATGAAATTAAAGTATTCCCTAAATTATTATTGGTATAATCATCTCTTTTAACAAAAGCAACACTACTTCTTTTTAATATATTCACGTTTCCTTTATTAAAGTTTTTTTCTGCTAGTTCCTTAAATCTAGTCCCTACATCAAATTCATCCTCATTAGTATTAGGATAATAGATAATAAAGGTATCTCTTTTTGCTGTTTGGGCCACTTTCCCTCCAAAAGGAAGGTAGACACTTAAGTCTTTGGCTACCTTCCTTAAATAGAGTCTAACGCCATTTTCACTATATTTTCTCTCAAGTAGATTTAAATTGTTTATCTTAACTAAGTAAAGGTTAAAATCATCACCTTCTTTAATCATATAATCTAAATACTCTAAAAAATATTTGTATTTAATTACTAGACTTAAGGTCATCATCTTATTTTTTTTATCTTTAGTTAAAGAACTCTTAAACCATACAAATAAAAAGTAAGAAGCAATTAAAATAATTGCTACTACACCAAAGACTAGGAGTCCCCTTTGAAAAGCATTTAAGGTAATTAAGAACTTGTAGTTAATTATATTTATCATTTAGATTCCTCCTAGAATATTAATTGATCTTTATCAATTTTTTGTTTTTTGTTTTTTCTAATTATAATAATCAATAGCGTAATAATCCATAATAAGAAACTTAGAATCAATAAAATTGTTAATAGTAAATCTGGTTGACTTTCTTTCACTAAATCGATGGTATAAACATAGGTTACTTGATTATCTTCTGATGTTACACTAATTCTAACTGATGTTTGTCCCGGAGCTAAATCATTAATTGTAAAAGTATTATTGTCATATATTTTATCGTTAAATCTAATTACCGCATTTGGATCATGAGTTCTAGCACTTATGGTTACTATATTACTATCACCATTTTTAAAGAAACTTTCATATGAGAATTCATGTGGATCAAAGTCATCAAGTAACTTATTGTTTAATCTTATTTCATATAATCTTGCATCTGAAACCATGTTTTTAGTAATGGTAACTAAATAGGTTCTTTCTTCTAATAAATCACCACTTATAACAGTAATTGGAACAGTCAAATCGGTATCCCCAACTCTATATCTTCCAAATCCAGTTAGTCTAGCACCACCTTGATCTTCTGCTGAACCTTTAA
>CAZJDS010000400.1:0-2017 GCA_964544795.1 uncultured Alkaliflexus sp.
TCTGTCAATGTGATTTTTTAGGGCTTGGTTTTTTATTGTTTCATAAAATTGTATATCTACCAAATAGGGAAAGTTTGATTCATTTAACTCATCTTTTAGTGGTCCAAGAATATGGGCTCCTTGGTTTGTGCTGTTTTTAATGACGATGTCGATGTCGCTGTGTTTTTTGTAATTTCCTTTTGCTCGCGAGCCATAGACTATGCAGCTGCCGTCTTGTATGTGTTTTTTTAGTATGCGAATCAATAATACTTTTTCATTTTCGTTTAGACCGAAGCTCACTGGAATTTTTCCTCTAAAAAGTAGTCATAGAGTTTTTCGAGTTCGGGTAAATATTCATTTTTCAAGCGCAATAATACCGTATCAAATACCGCATGGTCATAGGTATGGCTTATGAGGTTTCTGTCATCGGTCATCTGAAGCCAAACGTCAACTTTGTCTATGTATTGTGCTTGGAAAGCCTGTTTAAAAATAAGCTTCGGTGAAATTTGTGTAAATTGTAAACCATCAAATTCCATTTTATCTTTGAGGGTTTTCCATGCAAGCTCAAAGGTGTATTCAAAACGCTGAATGATACCTTCTTTGACGATTGGTTCAAGTGCCAAGATAGCATCTGTCGAATATAAAATTTCAGAAAGGAGAGAATAAGCTCTATGAAAGTTTTGAAATCGTTGCTGCCAACGGATGTCGTTTTCCATTATTGTTCCTTTTTAATTAGTTTAATACAGTATAACACAAATTCCTCATTTAATTCCTCTGTTTTTTTACGCTTTCATATATATTTTTTACAGACTCTATCCCGCCTTCATCTAGCCCGTGTTTTTTTGCAAGTGCATCCCAGTCTGGATTTGTGTCTGAATTGATAAATGGAAGAAGATCGCTCATTGCAGCATTTATAGTATCTATCATAGCTTTTTGTTCTGGGCTGTTTTTTTTCTTTTCTTTCTGTTTATCTTGTTTATCAAAAGCGACTGTCCATAAATGATAGGAAGGAGTTATTCGCAAGATGTCGATCATTGCATGTTCGCATAAAACAGGGAGAATGTTTTCTTTGTCTGGTTCAAACGAGAATACATCGGCGAGACTAAGGCTTAGTTTTTTAAAATAAGTTTTTTTGCGTGTAAGAATGATTCCTTTCATTGTTTTGGTATCAAATATTACAGTCTGTTCAAAAAATGGTTTTGAACCAGGTTTTCTATATCGAACCCGTTTGCCGATAGTCGTTTTTTCCCAGCCGTTTAAAAGAAAGGAGCTTGGATCTTCAGAAAAGCGACCTTCTGCCCAGCAGGCACAGAGTTCTTCGCTACCCTGCATTACCTGGGGCATTGCGGATACGGTCCAAAGAGCCCAAAAGGGTACTGGGTCCTGTCTTATAACGGCAGAGCTTCCTTTTAGCCTAAAAAGATCGCGTCGCAATGCACGAGCGATAAGGGAAAAATCGACGGCGAAAAGAGATTGCCACCCTAATATAGGTCCATAGGTTAATGCACTTGTCGGTTGATTTTCTAAGCTTTCTTCAAATTCATCTTCCAGACGAATTAAGGCTGTTAGAACAGTACAACTTCCCTCTTCGTAATTTGTTGAAATAGATTTTGACCAAATGTAGAAGTCTTCGCCTTCAGCATTTCGGCAATGAAATCTATCGTCTCCGAGTTCTTCTATAACATCAAGTATGTGGTATTCGTATCTTTCAGAAAGTACTGCAAGATACTGATCAAAAACCATAGGGAGAAAATTTTCCGGAAGTTTATGTATATGTGAGGCATATTTTCTAAGTGATTGTTTAAGGGGGCTAAGTTTTCGCTCACCGCCTTCCTGCCATGGGGTAAGTTCCCATTGGAGTTGAAAGGTTTTTGTCTTTTTTTCAAACCATGTGGCTGGTTGAATTCGTTTTTCTTGCATAATTCTATCCTGTTTCGTCAATGTGATTTTCAATTAGCTTAATACAGTATAGCACAAATTAGCCATTCTTTTTCATTTAAAATCCTTCCAGAATTCGTTTTCCATCCATTAAACAACC
>CAZJDS010000401.1:0-2014 GCA_964544795.1 uncultured Alkaliflexus sp.
TGATGATCCTACCAATGATTGGGATACTCAGTTTTTTGTGAAAGTTCCTCATGTATTTGAGGAAGGAGAAAGATACCGATTTAGTATGAATATTAAAGCGGACAAAGCTGCAACTGCTGAGTCACAAGCATATAAGAATCCAGGCGAATACTTACACTATCAAATGGTGGGTAGTCCAAAATTCACCACTGAATGGAAGCAATACACAAACACCGGAGTCATTGGAGCCAGCCAGGCAGGTATGAGTACCATTGCATTCAATCTCTCGGTCTTTAAAGAAGCCAACATTTATTATTTTGATGATATTGTATGGGAAATTGAAGAGTCAGGAAATAAAATCCCTTTAACTCCTGAAGAAAAAGTAGATACACTTAGTTGGGCAATGGATAAATGGATTGCTGGTATGATGGTTGCCACGGATGGTTATGTTACAGAATGGGACGTAGTGAATGAAGCCATATCTGGACAGGATGTCAATGGAGATGGTATTTACGACTTGCAATCTGCAAGCCTTGTTAGTGAGGAAGATGCGAAAAGTAATTTCTACTGGCAAGATTATTTGGGCGATGATTTCGCTCGTGTCGCAGTGAAATTAGCTCGTAAACATGGCCCAGCTGAAATGAAGTTGTTTGTAAATGATTATAATTTAGAATCAGATTGGGACGATAATAAGAAGCTCAAAAGTCTTATCAAATGGATTGAGCGTTGGGAATCGGACGGTACCACTGTAATTGATGGTATTGGTACGCAGATGCACGTATCCTACCACATGAATCCTGAAACGCAGGCCAGTAAGGAAGAACACATTGTGAAGATGTTTGAGTTGATGGCTGCTACTGGTAAGCTGATAAAGATTACGGAGTTTGATATGGGCTTGGTGAATGAAGACGGTCAGTCGGTTAAAACCAGTGATGTCACAACTGAGCAACACAAAGCCATGAGTGAACATTACAAGTTTATTGTACAAAAGTATTTTGAAATAGTGTCTGTCGCTCAACGCTACGGCATTACGCACTGGTGCCCTGTTGACAGCCCTGAATCTTCCTCATGGAGAGGCGGGGAGCCTGTAGGCCTTTGGTCACTTGACACGTATCGCAAGCATACTTATGCCGGATTTGCGGATGGCTTGTCCGGTGAATAATAAGCATTAGATTATATTTTTCTATCAAAAGGGGGGCATTGATTTAAATTCATTGTCCTCCTTTTTTGTAAACTTTCTTTATATTTAGTGAGGTACTTCTCCTAATGAGCCTTATATCTATAGGTAGATGGAGAGAAGATTAATGTTTTTGAAGGATAATATGAATTTTGGTAAAGACTATTCGTGCATTAACTCATCTTTCATCAACGAGTACTAAAATGAGTCTTACTATGAAGGATTGTCTTGCTAAGAGAAAAATGAATACTAATTATAAATTTTGTTGAAATATAGAGATAGTAATATCTATGTTTCAAAGTTCTTTATCTGTGATTGTAAGCGCATTTGTTTAGTTTGAGTTAAACTTGCTTGTAATTGGTTTAGTAGCCAGAAAAGATTTAAAAAGAATGTTTGTAATAATTTAATGGTTTAATTTATTAACTAAAAATTTGAGATAATGAAGAGATTGGATTTAAGATTGATCTTAATTAGAAATTGGCATTTTCTTTTTCTATCCTTTGTTTTTTTGATGGGTTTTCCGAACAAAATGGAAGGTCAAAAAAAAGCAGACAGCAGAGCACCTTTGTTTTCGCAATTTGTTTATGAGGGAGATGATCAGGTGTATAAAGACTATCCTTTAGAATTAGATGAGTTTTACACGCCTATACTTCAAGGATGCTATCCAGATGCTTCCATCACGCGCAAGGGAGATGACTATTTTTTGGTTAGCTCCTCTTTTGCTTTTTTTCCTGGTGTACCTATTTTTCATTCTAACGACTTGGTGAATTGGAAACAAATTGGGCATGTATTGGACAGGAAATCGCAGCTAAAAGTCTTCGATACAGGTATCAGTGCTGGTGTTTATGCCCCAGCTAT
>CAZJDS010000402.1:0-1149 GCA_964544795.1 uncultured Alkaliflexus sp.
TATGGAGAGTTGGTTGAAAAATCGATATAGATTCCAGATGAATTCTTGCTTAATTCCCAGACTTCCGGACGTAGCTTTTCTTTCAGGGAACTGGGGAATCGATACCAATTATTTTCGTTGTGATATTTCCCATAAACAGCAAGGGATTGACCATTGATATAGAGGGTGGTATCGTTTGCAGTTTGGAGGGTATGCTGCCTTTGGCTGGTATATTGCTGAAATTTATTGATTAACCTTGGATAGGTATAGCCTAACAAGGCTATGGTATTAAGTATAACGCTGATGGCAAATAAAGCCAATAGTCTGCTTTTGCTTATTTTCATTTTGTCGAAAAAATGTTTTGCAAATCTTGTATAGCTTCCGGTGTTGAAAGGGATAAATTGAACAACTCTTTGTGCGCTTTAATCTTTTCTACACTCCATTCCCACCAAGCAGATTTCAACAATGTATTAATGGTATCTTGATTGAAACGGTACTTGATGACTTTGGCTGGTGAGCCACCTACTATGGCATAGGGTGGTACAAAACCTGTTACTACTGAATTGGCTGCTACAATAGCGCCTGTGGAAATGTGTGCTCCGGATAAAACCACACAATGCGCTCCAATCCATACATCGTTCTCGATGACAATATCTCCTTTTGAGGTAATGTCTTTCTCAATGTTTTCTCCAAGTACATTTTTGTTGATGTAGTAGGTGGAAATTCTGTCTGTGTGATGTGAATGCTCCTGGATGGATACGTTTCTAGCTATTGAGCAGAACGAACCTATCTTTACTTTGTTAAGGCTGCAAAAAATATCGAAATTGGGTCCGTTAAGGCTGGTAAACCTTCCTGTTTCAACATTTCCTGTAATTGTTATGTCGGGTCCGTAAAGTCTGAGTTGTTCTTGAGATTGGAAATTTCCGTGTATGGTTGCACCGGATATTATGCTTTCTGGGCCTATGGTTACGTTACCAATAACTTTTGATTTATTGATTTTACATGACTCTTTTATGGAGGCAACGCCATCGATAGTTGAATAAGAAATGGTGCAGTTCTGGTCTATTTTCGTGGTGCCATTGATTGCAGAATTAGTTAAGCAGCTATTGCTTGCAATAATGGTATTTCTAGCAAGGTGTGATTTTTTTAGGACCACGCCTTGACCCAGTT
>CAZJDS010000402.1:1159-2009 GCA_964544795.1 uncultured Alkaliflexus sp.
TCCATTAAGCGCACTATCATTTATCCTGCTTGCAGTTGCTAACCGCACGGAACCAATAATTGTTGAGCGCTGTAATTCATTGTTGGCTTCAATTTTACTCCCCCTACCAATTATCGATTTCTGTAATTTCACTCCTTCTTCAATTTGGATGGAGTAAATGCTCGAGTATAGGTTTATCTTGCAGTGGTTAAAAAGAATGGCGACAATGTATCTAAGGACTTTTCGCATGGGAATAGTTTTCAAGCCAGTTCTGATAATACTTTTGAATAGTCAATTCGTCCCGAAGCATTCGAGTTTAAGTTCTTTAGCTTGAAGCGTTTCATTTCTTTTTCAAGAGCATCTGAATTTTGCTCTCTGAGATAAATGGCAATACCTTGCTTTACTTGTTCTGAGTAGTAAGTTGCGCCGAGTTTGTGAGTTAAAATTGTTGGTACATTAAAAGTTGCCGCTTCTATTGTTGTGCCAGAAACCTTTGTGATGTGTAGCTTCGTGTGATTTAATATTAGTGGCAGGGAATACTCGGTAGCTTCTTTGTAATTAATGAGATGGAGGATTTCTTTTTCTTTGAAAAAATCAAGGATATCTTCTCTAACCGATTTTTGACGAGGGTGTATTCTAATCCACCAATTGTATTGAGTATAGGTTCTTTTAATAGTCTCAATAACGAAATCCTCTAAATAAGATTGAAAGGGAGAGAGGCAAATTAAGATGAGATTGTTATCAAAATGGTAAGAGTTACTGGGGTTTGCCTCGTTGCGTAGCCAAAACTGATGCCATGGATTCCCTAATCTAAGTATTCTTCTCTCACTTAAATAACAAATCCCCTGAGTCAAATTCTTTGCAGTGCTTT
>CAZJDS010000403.1:0-1999 GCA_964544795.1 uncultured Alkaliflexus sp.
AGAACAAATGGTAAATGCCGATGAAGGCAGGCCAAAATCATCTTTATTTCGATATCGAAACATTAACCCCTTATGTTCCAAGTCTTTCTGAATAGCTAAAACAGTGCTTTTGTATTTTGGATCGTCGGCAGAAATGAAACCGAAAGACTCCATCAACAACACGGCTGCATCCAAATCCTCAAAACCATATGCTTGGGTAAATGATTGTTTGGCTTCAGACCAGGCTTTAGCATATATATCTGCCTTAATCTTATCTCTCAATTTTATCCAATCTGACAGTGGCGAGTTTTGTTGTAAAATCTGCCCCACTTTTACGGCACGATCCACTGCCGCCCAACAAAGTACCTTACTAAAGGTAAAGTGACGATCATTCTCTCTAATTTCCCAAATACCTTTATCGGGTTTTCTCCAGTTTTTCTCAACAGCCCGAACAATATTTCGCGTTATAGTCCACAGCTCCTCACTATGATCCAACGATACAGAAAACAAACTGAAATGTTGATAGATAACATCCATCAGAATACCATATATATCATGCTGTTTCTGTTTATAAGCAGCATTCCCGATGCGAACTGGACGACTGTTACAGAAACCACTCAAGTGATCCAACTCTAATTCGGTGAGCCTTTTCTCTCCGTTAATGCCGTACATGATCTGGATCTTCTCATCCTTTTCTGGCAATAAATTGGTGATAAAGCTAAGATAACGGTGCGCCAAGTTATAATGATCCAGATTGGTCATAATTTTAATAACCATAGAAGCATCCCGAATCCAACAAAAACGATAATCCCAATTCCGAACCTCACCAATAGTCTCGGGCAAAGAGGTGGTTAAAGCTGCTAAAATAGCGCCAGACTTATCATAACTGAGCAACTTCAAAACCAAAGCACTGCGATTGATCTCTTCATTGTACTTCGCAAACTTAGTGGTTCGATCTGCCCATGTAAGCCAATAGGCATTTGTTCTGACCAACTTCATATAAGAACGCGAGACGTCTTGTTTCAAGAGCTTCTGATTGTAAGTCATCATAACAAACTCATCTTGCGTTATGGTGAGTGGCTGATTACAAACCACATCAGAAATATTCATACTGGAGTAAAGGTAAACCGAATCGTAATCTCCTCTTTGAGTGGTAGATTTCACAAAACTGGCATGTATTTCAGTTTTGGTAAGAAACTTTGCATACTCCAACCGTGGATCATATTTAAACCTCACCACAGGGGCGCCATAAAGATGTTTAACATAACGTATCACATCAGGTGGAGTATAATAAGAACCATTGTCCAGCTTATATCGGGGCATAAAATCATGGACTTCAAAAATTCCATCCCTACTCACAAAGCGAGTAATTAATACATTAGAGTTTTTTTCATATTCCTGAGTGATGGAAACTTCATTCTCAACCTCAATTTCAAAACTTCCCCCCTTCTCCTCATCGAGTAATTTCGCAAACACTGAACCTGAGTCAAACTTGGGCAAGCACAACCATTCGATGCTTCCTTTGTTAGATACCAAGGCACCACTCCGACAATTTCCTATAACCCCATAATCGAGTCCCCGCTCACACTTATTCTTCATACACTTTGTTAAAATACTGTTCTTTGAATTTGTAAAATAGAGAAAAAAATAGTAATTATGAAAACTCAACTACTTATTAATCCAACCTAATTGTTGGTAAAACCAGAAATAAATATGTAGATATTCTCACATTCAAACAACTACAAAAAAATTCAAACTTGTTAAAAAACAATTCTTCAAAAGAATGAAAAAGTTACATATTGTTTCGAACCGATTGCCATTTAGTGTCGATTTTGACGAAGAAACTCCCTCATTAAGTCCCAGTGTAGGAGGGCTTGCAACAGGGATGAACTCTGTATACAAAGATTATGAAGGCTCATGGATAGGGTGGTCTGGGATAGCTTCTGACGAACATCCCAAAGAAACTGCCGATAAAATAGATAAACTGCTGAGCAAAGAGAGATGCCTTTCAGTACCTCTA
>CAZJDS010000404.1:0-536 GCA_964544795.1 uncultured Alkaliflexus sp.
GATTATTTCTTATATACTCAACTACATTTTTTGTAGCAGCTGCGCAATCCTCTTTGCCAACACGCACTGCATGAGCATAACTCCAACTATCCCCCTTGTGCGGATCAAAACAGTTATATTGCTCTTTCACATATTCATAAGCAGTCTGGTCTGTTGTTTTGAGTAAGTCTAAAACCACTTTTTTGGAATTCCATTCATCATAAACGTCCATTCCGTAAAAACCCACCCTTTTATCTTGAGGTAGTTTGTCATTGTAATTATGGAGCCATTCAGCCAATGCAACAACCTCTTCATTAGCCCACATCCAAGTGGGCCATCTGTCAAGCTTTAACAAAACCTCTTGGGCAGAGTGTGCCGCACCATCCATGTTTTTCACATAGCGATTGAGATGGTATAAACTGGCAAAATCTCCTTCTACCGCAATAAAGCTAAAGCCCTGTTCCGATATCAGCCGTCGACTTATCTTATCCCGCCATAAATAGTATTCGTGGGTGCCATGACTCGCCTCGCCCAATAACACCAACTCCTTATCGGCA
>CAZJDS010000404.1:573-1990 GCA_964544795.1 uncultured Alkaliflexus sp.
CTCCTTCAAGAGGAATAGCTTTTTGTTTAATATTTTGCGCTGAAAAAAGTATACTACCAAAAAACAATGAAAATCCCAAAAAGTATATCGTGAGTAATTGATTCATAACCGAATCAAAATAAACATAATTAATGTGCTAATCAAATAATCGACAAGTCATTGTTAAAAATCAAAATAAATCATATCGAAGTTGTTGTGATGCAACTTCGATATTAAACAAATTTAAAGATAAAAATATACCGCTCCCCACTTTGGTCTGTAGCTTTTTAGAATTTTAAACATAATCCCATTCCATTTCTGTTTCCAGTAAAAGCTAAATTAATGTCTGCCTTTTTTCTGAATGCACTGTTTTTTAATCCACTATTGTATATTTCAACAGCATTCTTAGCTTGTTTATTTGCTTTTTGACCAATGGGTATAGTTACAACTATTAAACCCGCACCAATCGCTGCCATTGTCCAATTTGGTTCACCACCAGCTAATGCAGTTCCAAGAGGATATCCAACTAAAAAACCACCTGCTCCACCTATAATTGTAGCTAATATAGTTTTGGATTTTGCTGCTTTTATTTCATTAAATGCAAACTCATTGGGTTTCACTTTCTCAGACAATTGAGAGAAATCTAATATTTTCTCATTTTGTGAGAATTGATACCCACCAAAAACTTTTTCAATTACTATTGAATCGTGTAGCTCTTGCCCAAAAGAAGTAGCTAAAGTTATAAGTACTAAAGCAATTAAAACTGAGAACTTTTTCATAAAAGATAATTAAGGGTTAATAGTTGAACTTTCCCGCAGGCTAAAGTATGTCTGTATTATGCCATCGCCTTTCTTTTAAAATTTCAGTAGATCATGCTACCAATTTTATTTTGTTTGGTTTCCACTTGGCATAGGATCCCCTAAGTTGCTTTTAATCATGGGGTTTTTCTTATTCATGTCATCTTTTTTGTTTTCTATATCACTTCTTTTAACTATTAAAACGTAAATGGCCGTTCTTCAATTCATTAAAAATACGTCCTTTTTCTCATCTTAAACCAATCATTTATGATTTATATATTTGATTCTGACATTGTTTTAACTCGGAATGGTCGCATGATCAAAGAATATGAATGTATCTATCTCTGCATTTAATTATTAAATTCTCTAATGTTGATGAGGGACAAATATTGATGCTATTTATTTCCCAAAACCTATGAAGCTTTACCTCTGTGAAGATCATAGCGTTTATCTTATTTTAGGCAATATTTTTTATTGAAATTTGAATTTCCTTTACAGACTTCGACGCTTGACCCAATTGTAGGGTAAGGGGATAAAGAATAAAGAGGCAGTGAACGGTTGTCCACTGCCTCTTATCCTAAATTCTCACTTTAAATAAAATCTCTAAATATTTTATTTAACAATTACTTTTCTTGCTGTTT
>CAZJDS010000405.1:0-1983 GCA_964544795.1 uncultured Alkaliflexus sp.
GAGCACACGTATTCCTGATTCAATCAACATTTCCGCCTACTGATAACTTGTTTGAGCTGCTGATGATGATTGATGCAGCCAAAAGAGCATCAGCCTATAAAATTATAGCGGTTATGCCTTATTTCGGATTTGCGCGTCAAGACAGGAAAGATCAGCCACGCGTGTCTGTTGGTGCTAAATTGGTGGCAGATATGTTGAGCGCGGCAGGTGTAGATCGTATTATTACTATGGATTTGCACGCCGATCAAATTCAAGGATTCTTTAATATCCCTGTGGATCACCTATATGCTTCAAGTATTTTTGTACCCTATATAAGAGAACTGGGGTTAGAAGAATTGGTGATTGCTTCTCCTGACGTTGGGGGAACCAAAAGAGCCAATGCTTATTCTAAATTCTTGAATACGCCCATGGTGATTTGTCATAAACATCGATCAAAAGCCAATGAAATTGATGAGATGCGCATTATTGGCGACGTAGCAGGGAAGAATATAGTTATTTTAGATGATATGATTGATACGGCTGGAACCGTTTGTAAAGCGGCTGAAATGATGATGGCTGAAGGTGCTTTAAGTGTACGTGGGTTTGCAACTCACGCAGTATTATCTGGTCCAGCTTATGAACGTATAGAGAACTCTCAACTAACAGAACTTATTGTAACTGATTCTATCCCTTTAAAACAGGCGTCATCAAAGATTAAAGTTTTGAGTGTAGCTCAATTGTTTTCCGACACTTTAGCTAGAGTATATAATTATCAGTCCATAAGTAAGCAATTTATAATCTAATTTTATACCTTTGCAACCCCTAAAAAAGGGATATCGTGTGATGGGAAGATTAAGGTTGATCATCATCCGAAACTTAATTTTGAGTAGCACAAACTAATTATTCAAAAATGAAAACAGTTGAGATTAAAGCGTTTAAACGCGAAGATTTAGGCAAAAAAGCCACCCAAGAGTTGCGTAAGCAAGGGAATGTACCATCCGTATTGTATGGCGGGGAAGAAATTGTACATTTTTATACTTCACGTATTGATTTTGGCAAATTACTTTATACAGCCGATGTTCATCTTATTGATTTAAATGTTGAAGGTAAAACTTATAAAGCAATAATTAAAGAACTCCAATTTCACCCAGTTACTGATGAAGTAATACATGTTGACCTTCTTCAGGTGTTTGAAGACAAGCCTGTTGTAATGGAAATACCTGTGAAGCTTAAGGGATTAGCCAAAGGTGTTAAAGCTGGCGGTAAACTGAGTCTTGAATTAAGAAAACTTCGTGTTAAGGCATTGGTTAAGGATCTTCCAAATGAGTTGGTAATTGACATTACCAATCTTGGAATAGGTAAAACTATTCAAGTGGGATCACTTGACTATCCAAATTTAGAGTTACTGAACACCAAACATGCTGTAGTAGTTGCAGTAAAAGTTGCACGCGCAGCTGTAGTTGAGGAAGAGGAAGAAGAAGAAGTTGAAGGAGCTGAAGGAGAAGAAACAGTAGCTGAAGGAACTGAAGAGACCAAACAGGAAGAACAAAATTAATTTACCACTTCTATAAACGGCCTCCATATGTCTCATATGGAGGCTTTTTGTCTATTAAGAGACAACGTAAACTCTCTAACTGATTTTTTATTTTATAGGCTTTAAATCATTTAAGTATGTTTGCATATTTGCTGAAGTTGTTTAAAAGGAAAACGTCAAAACTATCTACCACTCCCTCTGACATGAAATATCTTATTACTGGATTGGGAAATATTGGTTCTGAATATGCCCACACTCGTCATAATATTGGATTTGATATTCTTGATCATTTGGCTCAACAAGAAGGTCTCACTTTTGAGGCCTCTCGATACGGATCCATCGCATATTACAAGCATAAAGGTCGGATTTTTGTTTTGCTGAAACCTTCCACTTACGTTAACTTAAGCGGAAAAGCGGTCAACTATTGGTTGAAAAAGGAGAAAATTAAAGAAGAGAACCTGTTGGTTGTA
>CAZJDS010000406.1:0-1973 GCA_964544795.1 uncultured Alkaliflexus sp.
TAAATAAGCCACTTCATCAACATACAATGAAGTGGCTTTTTTCAACTCCTAAAATTAAAAAACTCTTATCTAGAGTTAGAATCTCAACTGCAGCTGAAACATATAATGTCTGGGTGCCATGGGATAATAGTATGCCCATGTTTTTTCCACTCCCTCTTCATACCAGTTGCCACCATAAGCATTGGTTTCATACTCCATATCGAACAGATTATTTACCATTGCTGACAACTCTACTTTTTTCATCCATTGGAGAGAAAATCCATAACGAAACTTCAGATCGTTTACAAAGTAAGCATCCAACTTTCGATTGTTATTGGAGGTGTTATCGAAAAACTGCTCACCTACATACTTTGAATTTAAAGTAATTGAAGCGCCTTTCATAAAATTATAGGTCAAAGCACTACCCAACACCACCGAAGGCGAATAGGCAATATCAGTACTTCCTAAAGAGTTGGATACTACCTCGCTCTTCCAAATCTCTTCACCATTTTCGATCTCTGAATAGCTGTTTGTTGAGGTTTCTACATAATTGCGAATTTTATTTTGACTCAATGTAATATTTCCATCCCATCTAATTTGATGAATGGGAGCAACTCCCCACTGCAACTCCAAACCAGTACGATAACTATCTTCCACATTGGTCATGATGTCGCGCCCGGTATTGCTCTTTTCACCTGTGGGAACCAACTGATCAGCATAGAGCATATAAAATAAATTCATACTAACAGAAAAATTTTCTGATTGATAATGCGATCCAGCTTCCCAATCGAACAACCTTTCAGATTTTGGCATTGCACTGGGATCTCCTTTTGCATCTTTAAAGTTGGTGCGTGTGGGTTCACGATTGGCTACACCAAACGAAGCATAAGCTTGAAGTCCATCTACAATATCCACAAAAACGCCCGCTTTAGGATTAAAGAAATCAAAAGAGTGCTTTTGTGTTAAACCCACCAAATCATCATCTTCACCCTCCATGTTATAATCTACGCCTCGATATTGCATATCCAATAGGACACCTACCTTACCAAACTCAAAATTGGCTTTGGCAAATGCGTTGTAATCGGTTTTTAATCCATTGTTAAAATACCACTGATAATCTTTTTCCATATTGGTGGCAATTCGTGACCATATCACTTTCCCAAAATGATCACCATCGTATTGATTCCACCCTCCACCTAACGAAAGTTTCAAGTTGTCATTGACTTGCTGATTCCCCGAAAGAATAAACCCATAAAAGTCGTTCTCCATCCATTTCTGTCGGATTAAATCTGATTTAGTTACGATTTCGCTTCCAATCACTACATCTTGTAAATTGTAGCTGGAGAATTTAGCATCCTCTTTATACTGCTCATAGAATCCCTCTCCACGGGTATAATGTAGTGCAGCGGTCATATCCAGTTTGTGAGAAAAAGCATGACTATAAAATGCTTGATAATGTGTTTGAATATAATTGTCGGTTTCATCTTTATAGAACTGCTGATTTCCATTCAAGTCTGTATAAGCTCCTGCCGGATTGTATTTTCTATCGGTTTTCAACTTCTCTTTAGGAATACCTTCCCAGCTGATACCTGTAGTTTGATCGCCATGAATTACGTTCAACTTTAAAAAGCTATGGTCGAAGTGAAATGTTCCACTTAAAAACATAGATTCATGATCGGCAAAGGCATTCCGTACATATCCATCGGTTTGCAGATTAGAGTATCGTGCTTCCAACGAAAACTTATTGTCGATGGTTCCAGTGCTCATCTTGACTGAATTCTTAAAAGTATTGTAGCTACCCACAGAAGTGATTCCTTCTGCAAAAGGAGCTGTAAATTCACTCCCACTTCTAAAGTTTACCGTTGCACCAAATGCAGCAGAACCGTTTGTGGAAGTTCCCACACCACGCTGAACCTGTACCTCATTCACAGAGCTGGAAAAATCAGGCATATTTGCCCAATAGACCCCTTGTCCTTCTGAATCATTTAAAGGTA
>CAZJDS010000407.1:0-1965 GCA_964544795.1 uncultured Alkaliflexus sp.
TGCTTACAGCAGCACACTGTTTGAATAATTCCAATGAGTTTCAAACTACTATTTTTACCTTTAACTATCAGGTGCCTAACTGTGTTTCTTTCATGGAAGGGAATTTTTTGCAATCTCTTTCGGGATCTAAATTAAGGAGTTATGTGGAAGATTTAGATGTAGCACTATTAGAAACTAATGAGATGCCTCCTCCTACCTATCAGCCAGTTTGGGCGGGATGGAATCGTAGCACTTCCATAACGGCTCCTGTTATTGCAATACACCAGCCAGAAGGGGATGTGAAAAAGATCGCGCGAGATGATCAGGTGCCGGCAAAAACGTCCTTTATGACGCCAAAGTTTAAACCTGATTCTCACTGGCGGATTGAGCGGTGGGAGAGCGGATCCACAGAAGGGGGCTCTTCTGGTGCTCCCCTTTTTGATGCGCACGGATATGTAATTGGTTCTTTGTCAGGCGGTAATGCTACCTGTTCCAATCCTGTTAATGATAATTTTAGCCGTTTTGAGAAAGCGTGGAATTTTTATTCTGATAACTCAAAGCAGTTGGCTGCTTGGTTGGATCCTTTAGGGCACAATCCCGTTTCTTTGCCTCCTTTAAATGCGTATGAAATTGAGGTAGAAAGATGGAGTAATTTCACTTTGGCCGATATTCCCGTTTTGCATAAACTTACTGGTGGAGAAGGAACGGGTTATTGGACAGGACACAACTCTCGAAAAGATCTCGCTGTTGCCGAATCTTATGGGCCTTTTAGTAAAGGAACATTGTATGGAGTATGGTTAATGCCTGGGTTATCTCAGAAAACGAATGATCAAGTAATAAATGTAAAGATTTGGCGAGGTGGTCAAATTCCGCAACAGCAACTTGCTGTGGTGAATAATGTGAAGCTAAGCAGCTTGAAATCAAATCGTGAGCATCTTATTACTTTGGATGAACCCATTCAAGTGAGTGGAAACATTTGGGTGGAAATTTCGCTCAACTATTTTGCCTCCACAGATACATTGGCATTTTATCGGTCTGCCGAAAATGTAGCACATCTGAACAATACTTTTTGGTTGAAAAACGCTTCTTCACAATGGGTAAGTGGAGATGATCTAACAGGATTCTCCTCTGCTATCTGGATAGATCTGATGATGAGTGGCGCTGTTCTGTCTGATACATCAATTTCCGAACTTCCTATTCATCGTTTTTCTTTATCACCAAACCCTGCAGATCAATTTGTTAATTTGTATTGGGAAGGAGTAAATGGGGCATCCTCAATTTCCATATTTAATTATGCGGGTCAAAAGATAAAAAGAAGTACCATATATTTTAATGATGGAGTTTCTTCATTTAGCGTTGCGGATCTACCTATTGGGGTCTATTTAATTAGAATGGGTTATAAGGATGCTTATAAGTCAGTAAAACTTTTGATTGTACGTTATTAAGATTATTCGGTTAGCTAAAAAACAGTGTGCTTACTGTTTTCCTTTTTAGGTAAATTAGTAAAATGTTTTATTTTGAATGGATCAAGTTTAAAAATTAAATCAGTATGATCTATAGAGCTATAATATTTTTGATTCTTAATTTTGCCGCATTGACAATAGGTAGTTATTTTACGCGAGCTGGGGTTCAGTCCGATTGGTATGCGAGTATATCAAAAGCACCATGGACACCTCCTGGTTGGACTTTCGGCGCAGCATGGACAACCATTATGATCTGTTTTAGCGTTTACATGGCTTATTTGTGGCCAACCATAGAAAACAGAAATTTCTTGATCGGTCTGTTTTTTGTTCAGTGGATCTTAAATGTATCATGGAATCCGACCTTTTTCTATTATCATAATATTTTAGGCGGATTATTTATCATTGTCGGCCTTACTTTGGTAGTGGGCTTTTTTCTTTTCTTTTATTGGACTGAATTGAAGTATAAATCAGTTCTTCTAATACCTTATTTTATCTGGATAATTATCGCAGCCTCATTAAATGG
>CAZJDS010000408.1:0-214 GCA_964544795.1 uncultured Alkaliflexus sp.
AATGATTGATAGAATTATTTTAATGTCAGGACCTTATGCATCATCAGTTTGGATATCTACTTTTCATTCATTAGGATATAAAATCTTAAAAAAAGATATTGAAAAATTAAATATGGGATATAATTCTAACTTTAATGTTTTAGATGATGATGATTCTAAATCAATTATTAGAGAAATTATTAAAGATTTAAAAATAGATAGTAAAAAATATAAG
>CAZJDS010000408.1:245-1962 GCA_964544795.1 uncultured Alkaliflexus sp.
TTATTTAAGAAACTTAATATCAGCATACAAAGTTTTTAAAGATACAATATTTGAAGATGAAGAAGAACGAAATGTTTATAGAGAATATCAGGATAGATTATTAAAAGATAACTTACTAGATTTTGATGATCTTCAAATATTGTTATTAAAGTTATTTCAAAATAGCGAAGAAACATTAGAATATTACCGTAATAAATTTTCATATATATTAGTAGATGAGTTTCAAGATACCGATCATATTCAATATAAAATAATTAAACTCTTAGCACTAAAACATAGAAATATTTTTGTAGTTGGTGATCCTGATCAATCTATTTATTCATTTAGAGGAGCAGATTATAATAATGCCAGACATTTTTTAAATGATTTTGGTAATGAACATGTCTTAGATATTAACTATAGATCTACTAATGAAATATTAAATTATGCAAATAGATTAATTAAATTTAATCGGAATAGACCAGTAATAAAAGAATTGAAATCAGATTTAGGTAAAGGGATTACCCCGGTTATTATAAATAGTGATAGTGACTTCTATGAAGCTAATAAAGTTGTTTCTGAAATTAAAAACTTAGTCTTTAAAGAAGGATATTCATATAATGAAATAGCTATTTTATACCGTAATAATGCTTTATCTAGAAACTTTGAAGATATATTTATAAGAGAGAATATTCCTTATATGATTTATGGCGGAATATCTTTTTATCAAAGAAAAGAAATAAAAGATATGATTGCCTATATTAAGTTGGCTATTGATAATAGTTTAGATTTCTTTTTAAAACGTATTATAAATGTTCCTAAAAGAAAAATAGGACCAGCGACAATTAAAAGACTAGAAGAGGAGGCAAGTAGTCGTAGTATTTCGCTATTTGAAGCCATAAATCATATAGACATTAAAGGAATGACTACGGCTAATTTAAACGAATTTGTAGAAGTTATTAATAGAATAAATAAATATATTAATGAAATGCCTGATTTAGATAATTTAGTAAAAGTCTTATTAGAAATAACTGGTTATAAAGATATGTTAATAGATGAAAAAGATGATATATCACTAGATAGACTTAACAATATCTATGAATTAACAACAGTCTTTAAAGGCGGACAAATATTTTATGAAGGAACTCCTTTAGAAAGATTAAACCAAATCTTAGATCAAATAGCTTTATATACTAACCTAGATAACCCCTCTAAAGATAATTCGGTTGTTTTATCAACAGTGCATCAAGTTAAAGGATTAGAATTTAAGGCAGTATTTATTGTTGTGTTAGAAGATGGCATCTTCCCTTCTAATATGTCTATATTTGATCCTAATGAATTAGAAGAAGAAAGAAGAGTAGCTTATGTGGCAGTTACTAGAGCTAAAGAGAGACTTTATTTAAGTCATGCCAATAAAAGAATGCTATATGGACAATTAATATTTCCAGAACCTTCTAGATTCTTAGAAGAAATGACAGAACCTACTAAAAAGGTTATTAAGCCGATAGGAAAAACTTTAAGAACTGATACATATTTAAATCCTGGTGATAAAGTGGTTCATAGTTCTTTTGGGGATGGTGTTGTTATAGCTGTTGAAAGAGGAGTTGCCACAATCGCTTTTAGCAACGAATACGGTATTAAGAAAATCATTGAGAATCATCCAAGTATAAAGAAAATATAAAAGTAATTAAGTTATTATTTATCTAATATAAATTAGAGGAATAATAATGAAATTAAA
>CAZJDS010000409.1:0-1944 GCA_964544795.1 uncultured Alkaliflexus sp.
GTTTGATGGTGACAAATTCATAGCACATTGCTTAAAAGAAGAAGAAGAAGAACATCTGCAAGAGGCATGCACCAAAGGAAAAAACACATTGGTACTAATTGGTCCTGAAGGAGATTTTACAAGTGAAGAGGTTGAAATGGCACTTCAAAATGGGTTTCATCCCATCTCGTTGGGAAAAAAGAGGTTGCGCACCGAAACAGCCGCTTTAATGGCGTGCTGCATCATTGGATTGAAAAACCATTAAAGATAATCGCTGAGCATTTTCTTTTGAAAGTAATTTTTGATTTCAAGGGATATTCGAGTCGAGATATCTCCTAAAATACATTTGTCAAAAGGACAAACTTCCTTTCCTCCTGGGCAAATATCCACATCTAATTTGCCTTCTATGGCTTCATAAATATCCAAAAGAGAAATTTCTTTTGCCGATTTCTTTAAAGTGAATCCACCGTTAGGTCCACGGTTTGAAGATACAAAGCCTTGTTTAGCTAAACGCTGCATGATTTTAGCAACGTGGTGACGAGAACTGCAAATCTTCTCAGCTATTTGACTAACATTTAATACTTCTTGACTTTTAGCAATCAATACCATACTGTGAAGTCCGATGGATGCTGCTTCAGAGAGGGCGACAATACTTGCCATACATATTACTTAATTTGGGAAAAAGTTTACCAAAGATAGAGGTTTGTTTTATAACTGCAAAGATATGGTTATTTACTCTTTCTTTTGTTTCAGAAGCTCTTCTAACTTAAACATCTCATCTCGATATTGTGCTGCAGAGATAAAATCCAACTCTTTAGATGCTTTTTCCATCGCTTTTTTACTTCCCTGAATGGCTTTCTGAAGTGATTTTGCATCCATATATGCCACCACAGGATCGGCAGCTACATCAGCAGATTCTGGTTCAACATAAGCCGATGCCATTAAGCTTTCGATTTTTGCACCAGGAATAACAGACCCCTTTTTACGTACTGCTTGATGTGGAGTTATGTTGTGGGCTTCATTATAAGCGAGCTGTTTCTCTCGGCGGTAGTTGGTGGCATCAATAGTCTCTTGCATGGATTTGGTAATCTTATCTGCAAACATAATTACCCGACCGTTTAAATTACGCGCCGCTCTACCTGCCGTCTGCGTAAGCGAACGTGCAGAACGAAGAAAGCCTTCTTTGTCCGCATCTAAAATAACGACCAGCGAAACTTCTGGAAGATCTAATCCCTCGCGTAGTAAATTCACGCCTACGATTACATCAAACATACCTTCACGCAATCCCTCCATAATTTTCACTCGTTCAATGGTGTCCACATCTGAGTGGATATATTCACATCTAATGCCCATTCGGGTGAGGTAAGAGGAGAGTTCTTCCGCCATTCGCTTGGTCAAGGTGGTCACCAATACCCGTTCTCCTTTAGGAACCCGAATCTGAATTTCATTGATCAACTCATCAATCTGATTCAACGAGGGTCGAACTTCTATCTCAGGATCGGGCAAGCCTGTGGGACGTATTACTTGCTCCACAATGATTCCTTCGCTTTGCTGCATCTCATAATCGGCAGGCGTGGCGCTTACATAGATAACATTATTTACAAGTGCCTCAAACTCTTCAAACTTAAGCGGCCGATTGTCCATGGCAGCTGGCAATCTAAATCCATACTCCACCAAATTTTTCTTTCTGCTAAAATCACCTCCGTACATTGCTCTTACCTGAGGAAGTGTAACATGACTCTCATCCACCACCATCAAGAAATCCTTTGGAAAATAGTCTAACAGGCAGAAAGGACGTGTGCCTGGCAGCCGACCATCAAAATAGCGGCTGTAGTTTTCTATACCAGAACAATACCCCAGTTCTCGAATCATCTCCAAATCATAATTTACACGCTCCTCCAGCCGTTTTGCTTCCAAACGTTTTCCAATGTCGCGCATGTACTCCAAATGAATGGTTAAGTCGTC
>CAZJDS010000410.1:0-1938 GCA_964544795.1 uncultured Alkaliflexus sp.
GTAGCGGAACCCCTATAAACACCAGTCTCACTTTTTGAAAGCACAACAGATGTAAAATCATATACATCATTGAGTCCAGAAATATAAACCTTTTCACCCAAAAGAACATATGTAGCATCTGGAAGGTTGGCGATTAGATCATAATTCCCCAAGGCGATATCTTTGTCATCTTGAATACCATCACCACTATAGGTTAAAAGGCCATCTTTACCTCCAAAGAAAAGATCCCAATTATTGTTTAGATACAATTTCCCGCCCCATTCTGAAACTTCTGAAATAGCTAACGGGCTGGTGTATACACCAGAATTGCTGCTTTCTGCCATTTGTACCAAATCCCAGTTGCCATTAAAACCTGCATAGCTCAAGCTGGTCACAGCGGTATGACTGTAAGTGAGGTTTTTAATATCCGCTTCTATTAAATACAAGCCAGCATCTGGAGCAGGTATGTTGGTCTCTCCCTTAAATTCCAGTTGCCCTTCAGCTGCATAAGTATAAACATCCTCCCAATTGTCAACTTCCAAGCCCATTTTATATCCCCATAAAGAGTTAACATTTACAACACCAGCAAAGGTAGAATCCATATCACTCAACAAATCCAAATGGTTGTTAAAATTCCAACCTCCAGAAATTCCATCATCAATACCCAGTAAATAGAGATACTCACTAATGGGATCCTCTATTACGATTGATCCTTCAGTAATGGTGTAATGCAGGTTGGAGGGATCAGCTACAAAAAGCTTCAAAGTATATTCACCTGCTGTAGGAACTGTAAATTCCGTAGCCTGCTCACTCAAACTAAATGCTAAAGAATGATCAGCCTCATTGGGTTGAAACGCAATGTGACCAGCAATAGCTGCTTCATCATCTGTAGAAGTGGACTTATTATACAGCTTAGTATCACCTCCCACAATAAATTTAGAATTGTCTGCTGTGGTGGTAAAAGAAAACAACCAATAGACTTCTGATTTGACAAAGCTCATTTCACCTTCCACATCACCAGTAACAAGAAGTTTCGGAATGTGAGTGGCACTCCACTCTTTATCATTGGTATTTAAGGTTGTATAATAGGCTCCACCCACACCAGGGAACCACATGTTCCATTGAGCATCTTCATCATTAGATAATGAAAATTCATTTCCATCAACATTCACATTTCCCCAAGTAGTTCCATCTCCTTCTACCAAATACCATCCGTACCACCCTGTGGCATTCATAAATCCGCTGTATTCACCATTACTTTCTGGTGAATAGAGGAAATACTCTGTTTCTTCTTTTTCAGAATTTAAAATGAACCCTTTAGACATATCAATTAAGAAAGGGGTGACATTCACTGTTAAAACTTCACTGTATTTAGGATCGGTGTTTTTACCTAAAGCAGTTCTGGTACGAAAATAAACAGGAGAGCTAATCCAAGGTTCCAGTCCTAAGTTTTTAGTTAGGGTATTCAAAGCCAACCCCTTCAAAACATGAGGGTTAGAGATAGGATCAATAGAGACTATGCTCTGAAAATCAGAGGTAGCTGAAGCTTCTATAATCACACCTGGAATAGAAGCCGGTGCTTTCATAGTTCCATCGCTAAGAGTCAGACTGTTTTCAGTCCAAGAAAAAGCAAGTACTGGGTCAGATTGAGTTTCAAATGAAAGAACTATATCGGTGTTGTCAATGGATAACTTCGAAGAGTTTAGGCCAGAGACAACAATCAGATCTCCATCTTTTTCGCACGACCAAGCTGCCAGAAGGACAACAAGGGCGGTGATATATAATTTTATTGTTCTCATAATAATACGATGATTTATGGTTAATAATTATCGTTGTACAAATTGGGATTGGCCGATAATTCCGTACTCGGAATAGGATAAACATTGTATTTGCTATCCACGGTTTTTCCATCCTTGATACCACCTTTCCACTGCCAGATATATTTGTCGGTTGTAAAGG
>CAZJDS010000411.1:0-1935 GCA_964544795.1 uncultured Alkaliflexus sp.
GCAACGGACTGAAAATCCGTGTGTCCCTGGTTCAATTCCAGGTGGCACCACAAAGAAGTCGGCTTATGGCCGATTTTTTTGTTTCTATACCATTAGTGAATGATTGATTTATATAGTATTAACATTTTTGAAGGAACTATTTTATCCTTTTTAAGTACTTTTGGAGATTTATTGATCTTTCCAATTTTGCTTGTATGTTGATATGCAGTTGGTTGATTATTAAAGGGATCAGAATGTTATCTTGAAATATAAACATATAATTACCATACGATGAATAAGAAAACCATATTAGTAATTCTTGATGGATGGGGTTATGGCGACAAATCTAAATCTGATGCCATTGCCAATACACCTACGCCCTATTTTGACAGTTTGGTGGCTAATTACCCGAACTCACAGCTACAAGCATCAGGAGAGAATGTTGGATTGCCCGATGGACAGATGGGTAACTCAGAAGTAGGACACTTAAATATTGGGGCAGGTCGAATTGTCTATCAAGATTTGGTGAAAATAAACTTAGCTATTCGTGACAATTCTATAGCGAAAAACCCCGCTTTGGTTGAAGCCTTTTCTTACGCATTGAAAAATAATAAAGCTGTTCATTTCTTAGGATTGGTTTCTAAAGGAGGTGTGCACAGTATCCAAGATCACCTTTACAAGCTTTCTGAATTGGCTGCTGAAGCAGGAGTGAAAAGCCAGTTTATACATGCTTTTATGGATGGTAGAGATACCGATCCGCAAAGTGGATTGGGCTATATGACCGAATTGTTAGAGCGCACCAAAAAGACAGGTGCAAAAGTAGCTTCAGTAACAGGGCGTTACTATGCCATGGATCGTGACAAGCGATGGGAACGTGTTAAAGAAGCTTACGATGTTATGGTAAAAGGAGAAGGTGTTCCTACTACTGATGTATTGAAAGCTATCCAAAATTCGTATGACAATGGAGTAACCGATGAGTTTATTAAAGCCATTGTGAGTGTGGATGAAAATAATAATCCCATTGGATTGATACAGCCCGATGATGTGGTTATCTTCTTTAATTATCGAAACGATCGCGCGCGCGAAATCACGCAAGTATTGACACAACAAGATATGCCTGAGTTGGGTATGAAGACTTTGCCTCTTCACTATTGCACCATGACTCCTTACGATGCAACATTTAAAGGAATGCATATATTGTTTGACAAAGACAATGTGGATAATACTTTGGGTCAAGTAGTTGCTTCCAACGGATTGACTCAATTGCGCATGGCCGAGACAGAAAAATATGCCCACGTTACTTTCTTCTTTTCTGGTGGACGTGAAGCTGTATTTAATGGGGAAGAACGCATCCTTGTTAATTCACCCAAAGTAGCCACTTATGATTTGAAGCCAGAGATGAGTGCCTATGAGTTGAAGGATGCCGTGGTGGATGCACTCAACCAAAATAGATTTGATCTTATTGTGCTGAATTTTGCCAATGGCGATATGGTGGGTCATACTGGTGTTTATGAGGCCATTCAAAAAGCTATTGTCGCGGTTGATCAATGCCTAAAAGAGGTCGTTGAGACTGCTAAAACCAACGGTTATGAGGCAATTGTAATTGCTGATCATGGAAATGCTGACAATGCGCTGAATCCTGATGGCTCACCTAATACCGCTCACTCCTTGAATCCCGTACCTTTTATCTGGGTAACTGAACGAAAAGGAGAAGTAGAAAATGGAATTTTAGCTGATGTGGCTCCTTCTATCTTAACTTGTATGGGCGTTGAACAGCCAGAAGTGATGACGGGTAAAAGCTTAATTACGTTGTCGTAATTTCGTCAAAATATTGTTTCTTTGTGCAGCAATTCTGATCAGAGTTGCTGCACTCTTATAAAATAGATTATGATACAGATTGATGATAAGATCATTAGCATAGACATCTTTGAAGAACATTTTATCTGTGACATTCCT
>CAZJDS010000412.1:0-1934 GCA_964544795.1 uncultured Alkaliflexus sp.
AATGGATTGAACACAGCATGCTTCCTGACGACATAACAATTATGAACATCAGGTTTTAAGCATGTAATAATTTAGTCCAGCAATCCCTCTTGAATAAGTTTAAGCTTCAGTGTTAGTAAACTAATTTGCTCTTCAAGCGGTAAAGCTGAGACATCAGAAGTCATTTTAACCAATCTTGAAGCCTCTCTTTTCCAAACAAGGGCATCGTTATTTTTATCATCAAGATGAAAACAGACACCAGCATCGTAATAGCATCCTGCAGCTAGAATATTGTTATTTGTAAGCCGTGCAATTTCGGCAGCTTCCAAATAATCGAGCGCACCCTGGGCTGCTTTTAAGAACACCGAGTTTGGTACCGATTGAGAGTTGCCGCCTCTATTTAATAGAGCATTATACCTGTGCTGAATTTCCCCTTCTGATGCTGTTCCATTTTCTACTTTTTCAAGTGTTCCTTCGGTAAGGAAGACAGCCCTGTCAAGATACGAATAACCCTTATTTACAGCTTCAACTGCTGCAAGGACAGAAGCATTTGCACCCTTCATACTTTCCAAGGATCCTCTATACGCTAAGAAGGTTGGATTATCAGGCTGCTCTTTAAGCAATGCAGTAAAGATTATTTCTGCAGTGTCTCTGTCTCCAATTCCTAATGCAATTAGAGCAAGTTCTGTCTGCTCCTCTACTGATAAAAAACCGCTTTTTTTAAGTTGTGTATACCTTTGATTTTGAATCTCTGTATTTTTTTCTAAAAGCCTTGAAATATTTTCTTGTATTTCTATAATTCTCTCTTTCGAGACTGATAAAATTACATCAGCAGCAGGACTCATACTAACTGATACAGGATTAACTTGTGCAAACTCAAACGTTTCCTCATTCCATGATGAAAGCATAGAGCTGTGATCACCATCAAATAACGCATCATAAACCTTGGGCATCAATGAATCTATGTTACCGCCCCCTGCTGTCCTTGACCTCCGTCTTGCAATTGGAAGAAGCTGTGCGTAATCAAGCGGAGAATATGCACCTACAAGAACATAGTGATGAGTTTCCTCTACCGTGTATAGTTTCTGTAATTCTTTTTTTGTAAGAGGAATACGGACCATTATTTTTCTGCCGTCACCTGAGTAAACAACTTCAAGCTCATCAATCTTTTCGACTTTGCTGTTGTATATAGCCCCCTTATTTCCGCCGACAGCAAGCGCATAATCCCATGGATGATCAGGATGAAACCTGATATTTTCTCCCTGTTCAAAAAGAGTCATAAGTGATCCATTACCGTCATTATCTGCATCAATATAAATAAAAATGCTGCGATTATAATCAGGACTATGAATATCATTAAATCCCGTTCTGAATTCCAGAACAAGCTGCCAGTATTCCGGAACCGCCTGCCAGGGAGCATGATACACCGGCTCATGAACAGTATATAACACAAGATCAAGATTACCTTCGGAATAAAAAGAATTAGCAGGATACACCGCTGTACCGGAACCGGTGTCGTCATGAAGAGGATCAAAAATTGTGTTAATTACTTTACCTCCAATGTATGACTCGTAAACTCTTATTTTTAATATTGAATTAAGTATTTTCTGCAGGTTATCTCCAAACATAAAACTGGAAATAATTCCTAAAGTACACAGTAAAAATGCTACCGATGACACAGAAATAAATACAGCTTTATGAATAAACTTTTTCATTTAATTGCCTCCAAGATGTAAAGAACTCAGCAAACCGGAAATAAGTCTTCTTATACCATCTGTTGAAAGAGAACTTGAAATAATTACACCAAAGGTAAAAGCACTGAACATAAAAACATATTTCGGATTTAGTAAATCTATAAGAAACTTTTGGAGTTTACTATCAGGGTTTAGTATATTTGGTCCGCATTTCTTAGCCAGAGCTTTCGAAAAACTGAATTCTATTTTTATTGCTTTTTG
>CAZJDS010000413.1:0-1927 GCA_964544795.1 uncultured Alkaliflexus sp.
AATAAACTGTATCGTTATAAACCATAGGGGCAGGGTCGGCAGTATAATAGGTTTGTATGATGGGGTTTTGCGCCAAGATTGTTGTCAAGACAAACGAAGCAATTGTAGTAAAGGTAAGTTTCAAATTACTTATCATCTCTTTTAATTTTAAATGTTGTTTTTAGATTAATTATGCTATTAAACTACTGATAATAAAAGCTTAGCTATTCTGGAACAAATGTATATTCCACCCCTTCAACTGTCTCAATATCGTAGAGATATAATTGGGGTAAATCAAAAGGATTCAATTTGGCGGATGGAGATACTAACGCCGATTTAACAACTGGTAACTGATAAAAAGGATTGCTGTTGATATCTTTGGCATCAGCTAAAACAACATTTGCTTTTGCTTTAAGCTCATTAGCTGTTCTGAGCCTCAAGTTTCCTCCCAAAGTAGATTTAACGACCAGTTTTTTTATTTGATGCTTTTCCCACTCCAACTCAATGATTTCAAAACCGCCACGTGCTCTAAGTCCTGTAACACGTCCGTTAGGCCAAGCTTTAGGCAACGCAGGTAAAAGGGAAAGAGCTCCATCATGACTTTGCACAAGCATTTCAGTTAAACCAGAAGTGAAGCCAAAATTTCCATCAATTTGAAATGGCGGATGTGCATCAAACATGTTGGGGTAAGTTCCTCCTTGTTCAGATACTGCCTTATTATTCCCATCTCCTCTACCTACCAATTTAATCTGCTCACACATCAACGCATAAGCATGTTCTCCATCCAGAAGTCGCGCCCACAGGTTAATTTTCCAGTTGATAGACCACCCTGTTGAAGGATCTCCTCTGTGAATTAATGAGGTGCGAGCAGCATCAGCCAATTCTGGAGTATAGAAAGGAGATATTTGATTGGAGGGAAACAAGCCATAAAGGTGTGAAACATGGCGATGTTTATCATTTGGGTTGTCCCAATCATGCATCCATTCTTGCAGTTGACCATATTGACCAATTTGCATAGGAGGAAGAAGACTTATGATTCGGTTCATTTCAGGAATCAGAACTTCATATATGTCCAATATCTGAGCCGCTCTGATTGTTTTCGAGAAAAGATCAAAAACCAACTGATTATCCATTGTTGCTCCCGCAGCTATAGACGATTGATAGTGAGTTGAAGGAGAGTTTTCTGGTGAATTAGAAGGTACTACAACCATCCAGCCCTTTTCAGGAACTTCAACCATATAGTCGAGACAAAACTCAACGGCTCCTCGTAAAATATCATACACAGAACGCAGATACTCCTTATCACCGCTATATTCATACTTATCAAAAAGATGCTGACTTAACCAGACCCCGCCCATAGGCCACATACCCCAGTACGAACCATCAACAGGGCCAGTAATTCGCCAAAGATCTGTATTATGGTGAGCTACCCATCCTTTAGCTCCATACATAGACTTGGCTGTCTCTGCTCCAGTTTCCGAAAGCTCTCTCACCATCTTAATCAAGGGCTCATGCAATTCAGGTAAATGGGTTGGCTCGGCTGGCCAATAATTCATCTCGGCATTAATATTCAGGGTGTATTTACTGTCCCATGCTGGAAAAAGTTGATCGTTCCAAATACCCTGCAAATTAGCTGGCTGGGTATCAGGTTGTGAAGAACTGATTAACAAGTAGCGCCCAAACTGAAAGTAGAGTGCTGCCATTGAAGGGTCGTTTCCATCTTTAAATTGATCTATTCGAACATCGGTAGGATTACGAATAGAGTCCGTTTGTCCAAGATTCAATGAAACCCGATTAAAATAGTTCTGATAAAAAGCTGTATGTTTTTTCAACATTTGTTTATAATCAGTCGAGATTGCTTTAGACAAATAAGCCTCTGCCCGCTCACCAGCATTGGCACTTATGTCATTGTAGTTTATAAAATTAGTTCCAATGGAGACAAAGATAG
>CAZJDS010000414.1:0-1917 GCA_964544795.1 uncultured Alkaliflexus sp.
TTGTGAGAAGCTCTCTCATGGCTCGTTTCATGTGTTTATAATTTGTTTATTTAATTGTCCTATGAAACTCGCATTCACAATCATCCTCTTTTGCAAAATCTTTTGCTGCTGCTCATTTCATTTATTTTTAGTTTATCAATTCTAATTCCGATCAACTTGCTTTCTTAGAACTCACTTATTTCAAGGATCTTCCTTTGAAACAAAAAAGTTGATTAACACGATTCTTTGATGGATTTACGCAACAAGCAAAAGTACATAAAATAATCAAGTGCCAAAACTGAATAAAAAAAGAACTCGTCTTCAACCTCTTTATGTTGAATAATCTGTAGAAAATTGAAAACATAACAAAAAAAAGAAACGGTAGTTTTAGTTTAACTGATTTTTACCGATACTGCAAGAATTAAAAAAAGATACGGAAAGAGGCTAAACAACAAGATAAGTCAGTAAGATCCATTAGATATTTATAGTTTACCTGCTCCCCAGTCTATAATTTCTTTCAATTCCCGAAAATGATTGATCTTACCAAACAGAAAATCCTCCTCTCGGTTTGAGCATATCATAGGATGATGACTTTTCAATACGTTTTTTAACGCGAAATGGTTAACCACCTTTCTGGCATGGGCACCCCACAACAGCCAATAGATTTCTGGCTGTTGCTCATTAATATAAGACAGCAGCTGCAGAGTAAAAGGCAACCACATATCAGAATGACTACCTGGAGATCCTATTTTACAAGAAAAAGAGGTGTTAAGCAACAAGACTCCTTCATTCTCCCAATGTTCAAACAACTGATTAGGAGGAAGAATATGAAATTGATCATCCAAAATCTCCTTTTTAATTTGGGTAAAGGTCAAAGGATCATTCTCATCATCCATAGAATATAAAGCACGAACAATATTCCGTAAACTGGTATTTCGAAACGAATCATGCCAACTCTGTAATGACTTTACTTCAAAAGCACGACCCGTGGCCACTCCTTCTTGTGGATAAGGATCCTGTCCTAAAACAATCACTTTAATAGCAGACAAATCCAATTCAAAAAAACGCAGCATCAAATTGGCAGGAGGTGTAATTTCTTCTTCTTTTTTCAGAATGTCATAAATTAGATTTAAGCTCTGCTGAATCTCTTCATTAAAAAAATAATCCCAAGAAGAGTGAGTCGATTCTGGTAATAAAGGGTGATTTTTCAACATCTTTAAAGTCTAAATTAAGTATCATATTGTGCCTATTGAAGCCGAAACAATAATTGATAGTACAAACTTAATCATTTCCTATACGAAACTGAATTCAACGCATTGGTAAATATTCTTGTAAAATATTGTTACTTGTATGAACAAGTTTCTTATTTCGATAGGAAGATTACAAGATCTTTTTTATCTTGGTGCGGCATATTACAAAACGCCTAATATGTAATCCCTACTCCCTCAATTAATAACAGCTTTACTACCGAATACATTATTTTAATTATATAAATTATGCGTACAGTTATTTGGATTTTAACTCTATCAAGTATATCAATTTTATTGTCGTGTGTACATAGCGGTAAACAAGGAAATCTCGAAGGACAATTGGTTTTTAGTGATGATTTCTCTCATGGGCTGGACAAGAATCTTTGGGTGATTGAAATGGATTCTACTCCAACATCACAAGTTTACGTTGAAAATGGAACTTTGATTACAGATACAGAAGGAGGTGTTACAATTTGGTTAAACAAAGAACTCAAAGGGAATTATATCATTGAATACCAACGGACTGTAATAATGATGAATGGAGTTAATGACCGACTATCTGATCTCAATCAATTCTGGAATGCCTCCGATCCGAAAAGCACCCATCTATTTACCCGAACGGGAAAATTTGAAGAATATGATGACCTGTCTCAATATTATGTTGGAGTAGGCGGAAATTACAACTCCA
>CAZJDS010000415.1:0-1909 GCA_964544795.1 uncultured Alkaliflexus sp.
ATAAAGATCAGAGCTTTTATGAGCAGCACAAGATTATTCACTTTGATACCATCACCCAGCATGGCGAATATGAAATCATCGCTGCATTCAAAACCGTGGCTTATAACAGCAGTGGCTTTCGCTTTTACGATTTTGTTGATGCCGAGAACGAGGAAGCCTTTGACGCCTATATGGATAAATGCAAGGAGCTTTCCTGGTATGACACAGGCGCGAGTTTCGAGTATGGTGACAACCTCATTACCCTATCCACCTGCGAATATTCAGCTCAGAACGGAAGACTTGTTGTTGTGGCAAAAAAGGTCGATTGATAACAGCTATCTCTCTTGGAAAGACCAGCTATAAAAAGTCATGATGTAAATGAAGAAAATTTCAGAGTGCAAATGTAACGAACAATACCCGGATATTTTTCTCCCAAAGATTTGATATCGAATCCATATTTTTGATAGAAGGTAACAGCGTCATCATCGGTCTCCGCACAGATTTCACTGCAAGAAGTGTTTTCAATGAAAAAAGATATTAACTTTGAGCCTATACCCTTGCCTCTGAAAGCTGAATCAACGGCAATGCTAAGTATCTCATAAGAAGCCGCCGTTAAAGCTTTGACTACGATTACACCAACGACGATTTCTCCATCAAAACAGGCAAGCGCAGTAATATGTTCATCGGACACATATTCATCAGCCCGTAAATTCAGAGTTTCTTCTGTGGGCATATACATGCTTAGTGATAGTACTCCTAGGATGTCTTTGTCATGGAGATTATCCTTAACATCAACAATTTTCATTCAATGACCTCCACTTTCTTCTTCGGTGGCACTAACTCTTACATCAAACTCATAAATATAGCGCCAAAGACAATAACGATTTCTACCGAAGTTCATCCTTTCCTTATTTATTTTTCGGAATATTTCCAAGCTGCTCCTTCATCTTTTGCCTGGAGGTTATCCAACAATTCCTCATTTGCATAATCACTAAATCCGATTGTTAGATACCTGTATTTGTCTAAAAATACGTGTGAAATCTCGGCATGATAACTTATTCTATGTAACCAATAACTTGTTGATTCTTGCACTTGACTTCTCCTTCATTGTTAAGCACTAAAATCTGATCAAAATATTTGTAATAAGCACTACATATATTATATTAACCACCATTAAATGAACACAGTGGTGCAAGAAAACGCATCGTACAAGAAGCGAGAGATCTGTTAGCAGATATATGCACTGTGTGATATAATTTATAGTTAGAAATACTTATTTATGGCCATTATGTCAATAAATGGCTAGACTATGGAGGTGTTGTATGAAAAGGAAAAGAGTGTTAAGCATTCTACTTATGATTGTGTTGGTGTTTGCTTCACTAGTGCTACCTGCGACAGATGTCGAAGCAGCAAGCAGATTCAAGGATGTTCCATCAACTCAATGGGCTTACAATTATGTCGAAGACATTTCTAACAGAAATATTATTAATGGCTATCCAGATGGTACATTTCGACCAAATAATTCTCTTACAAGAGAACAAGCTGCAAAAATAATTGTAAACGCTGTAGGAATATTGTACGAAGGAAAAGTCGCAGATTTCCCAGATGTCGCTACTGACAGTTGGTCCTCCCCATACATTGCCGCTGCCAAAGAAGCTGGAATTATTACAGGCCATCTTGACGGCACCTTTAGACCTCATGCCAAAGTAACCCGGGAACAAATAGCTGCGATGGTGGCAAGAGCTTTCGACTTGGAGTTGAAAGGAACTGCCATCAAGTTCAAGGATGTTCCTGCTGATTCTTGGTCTAAGGACAGCATAGATATTCTGGCCAGCAATAAAATTGTTAATGGATATCCGGACGGAACTTTCAAACCTAGAAACTCGATTACACGAGCGCAGTTCGCCAAGGTCATCTCTAACGTTTTGGG
>CAZJDS010000416.1:0-1893 GCA_964544795.1 uncultured Alkaliflexus sp.
CTTCTTTGTTCGCCCTCTTTTTCTAATGTAAAGATAGTTTCGTATTCAGGTGCTGGAGCACCTTCGGGGATTGATATTCCAGCATTTATATTGGCTCCTACTTTGTAGGGTCGAAAATCCAGTAGAGGTAGATGGTTAAAACTATGCACAGCTATAAAAAGAATATAAATCAATGGAACCAGAGAAACTGTAATTCTAAAGAAAGCTCCTTTGGGTGTTGTGTATTTTTTTCGCCACACGTAAATGAGTAGGGTTGGAATCATGATTACTACATTCTTCCAGAAAGTTTGCCAATTGGTCAATTTAATGGCGTCGCCAAAACATCCACAATCGGTTACGGGATTGAAAATGGCCAAACCTAAAGTGAGTAGTGTAAAAAAGGTCATGATGGCCAATGCCACTTTTGAAATAAACCGTAGATTTAAATTTAAAATCAAATAAAAACCTAAAGTAAACTCAACAGCAGCCAGAGCAATGGCCAACGACAGTGAAAAAGGCGATAGCCATTCAAGTCCAAATGCGGTAAAGTAATCAGTGAATTTAACTGCTCCGCCCACGGGATCCACAGCTTTTACAAATCCTGAAAAGACGAACGTTATACCAACAAAAACCCTGCTTAAATATCTCAAAATAACTTTCATTCTTTTAAAATTTTTATCTGTAATTTTACTACATACAATGTGTACAGTAGCATTATATTAGATCTCTTTTACTGTTTATCTTCTTCTTTTTCGGGAAAATCTAATTTAATTAATGCAAAAACAGCATAATTAATGATATCCATATAATTAGCATCTACCCCTTCAGATATTAATGTTTTTCCATCTTGGTCTTCTATCTGTTTAACGCGATAGAGCTTCATTAATATCAGATCAGTATATGAACTTATACGCATACTTCTCCATGCCTCATCATAGTCATGATTTTTGTTTTGCATAAGTTCTTTAGACGTTTTCAGCTTTTGCAAAAACAACTCTAATGCTTGCTGATATGGCATTTCAGGCTTGTCTGAAACGCCTAATTCCAACTGGATTAATGCCATGGCGGAGTAGTTCACGATGCCTATAAACTCTGGTCGAACTCCTTCATCCACTTTTGAAATACCTTTGGTTTGAATGCTACGGATTCGCTGTGCCTTAATTAATATTTGGTCGGTGACAGATTCTGGACGTAAAATACGCCAAGCTGCACCATAATCTTTCATTTTTTTTTCAAACACGTCACGACAAACATTGATGACATGCTCAAATTGCTCATCCGTACAAGGTTGGGTGATAGACATTTTATTAAGACAATTAAGTTTTTACCAATTTTTCAAAGCGTAAAAGTACCAAAAAATGGTGAGTTTCCGATTATGATAGTAATAGAAAAGTCTGCTCAAATAGGTGAAAACCAATTTGAGCAGACTTTAACAAACATCTTCTAAATTTAGATTCTTACTTTGTCCAAAGTTTTTCAAGCTCTTCTAACGTTTTTCCTTTGGTTTCTGGTATCATCTTCCAAACAAATAAGGCAGACAGAACACTCATCAAACCATAAAACCCATAAGTCAAAGCACCACTATATTCCATCATAGCTGGATAAGTAGATGAAATGAAGTAGTTAGCTGCCCACTGAAAAGCAACAGCAATTGCAACTGCCTGACCACGAATTTTATTGGGGAAAATCTCAGAAATTAAAACCCAAGTAATAGGTCCCCATGACATCATGAATGAGGCAGTATAAATAATAATAAATACCAAGGTGCTAATGCCAATAATATTATAAAATGAAAGAGCAGAAATAGCAAACATTCCAATAGCCATACCTGTAGACCCTATGATTAACAACGGCTTACGACCTAACTTATCTACTGTAGTAATTGCTATAACAGTAAAAATAACATTAATAAGC
>CAZJDS010000417.1:0-1893 GCA_964544795.1 uncultured Alkaliflexus sp.
AAGATCTTCACAACTATGCAGTTGATAATTTTAGTTATAAAGCCGTAGGAGGAAGATTTTTAGAGATATTCAATCAAATTCTATTTCATAAAAAGCAATAGTTTTTATGCTGTTGTATTGCTACTTTCTACTGATATAATAAAAATGCTAAAAAAAATAGCAAACACTTTTCTAACAAAAATTCTAACAGCTTTTATAAATTTAGCTGTAGCTGTCCTCATTTCGCAATGGATGGGTGCTGGTGGAAAGGGAGTTCAAGGTCTTTTCTTGGCCACATTGGCCATGACAACCACACTTACTGGATTGTTTGGAGTTATTTCACTCAGCTATTTAGTCCCCCGTAAGCCCTCTCTAAACTATTATATGATTGCCAATAGCTGGGCTTTCATTGCCAGTGGGTTTTCCTATCTTTTTTTAAAAGTGACTGGGCTCATCAACCACGACCACATCCTTCTATTAAGTTTTACCACCCTCTTTTCAGCACTGGCTACCATTAATCTCTCTATCTATTTGATTAGAGAGAAAATATCCAAGTACAATTGGGCACTCTTTAGTCAACCGTTTCTGCTAATTCTCTTTATTGTACTGTTTTATTATTTTCAAGATGAATTTTCTATCTATAACTACATCTACTCGCTGTTGGGAAGTTATATCTTTCTATTTCTCCTGAGTATCCGTGGAGCCATACTCTATTTTAAAGAGATGGAAAACGTTACAATTCAAAGTCTTGGCTCAGACACAAAAGAGATGTTTCGGTATGGGTTTTACAATCAAATGGCTACACTCATCCAAATGCTTAGTTTCAGAGGCAGCTACTATATACTCGAAAAATTCAGTTCTATTCAGGATGTGGGCGTTTTTTCCAATGCGGTTTCTATTGTGGAGTCTATATGGATAATTAATAGAAGTCTTTCATTGGTCTTTTACTCCCGAATTATTAACTCCACATCCAAGAAGTATAATAAAGAGATCTTCCAGAAATTTTCCATCATGGCATTTTGGCTGCAAGGATTGGCAATTTTTGTTTTATTGCTGATACCAAGTGGAATTTACGTCCTTTTATTTGGAGATGATTTTGTTACATTAAAATCTATCATTGTTCTTTTAATTCCTGGAACTCTGTTTTTTGGGCAATCATTAATTACATCACACTATTTTTCAGGAACAGGAAAACATCACATCAATCTCATTTCCAACTCAATGGGAATGATTCTCATATTGTCAATAAGTTATTTGCTCATCCCAAGTTATTCAATAATTGGAGCTGTTGTTGCATCAAATATTGGTTATATCTGTGTTTTCATAGTTCAGTTTTATTACATACGTCAAATTTATAAAGTATCATTATTGGATCAGGTTTTTAATAAAAAATGGTTTAGCCAGATTTTGAAAAATCTTAAAAATTCACTCGCTATCTTTAAAAAGTAAATTTGTACTTATTTCAATATTTCATACTTAACATTGCAATCCTCTGTATATTTCATTCTATTTTCTTATATTATAGATGTTTTAAGCAAACTTTAAACGAATCCCTTTTTTGATTGTTTCTTTCATTGAAAGAGCTCCTCGATAATCAACTGTTTATTTTAAGTAAAAAATATGCAAACCTCTGGACTTCTTACCGATCTATATCAAATTACTATGGCCTATGGCTTTTGGAAGAATAATTTACACAACCAAAGAGCTGTTTTTCATCTTTTTTTCAGAAAAAATCCATTTGACGGTGGTTATACTTTAGCTTGTGGATTGGAGCAAGCAATTGAGTTTTTGATGAACTTTCATTTCAGTCAGGAGGATCTTCAATATCTATCGGAATTAAATGGACACGATGGCAAACCCATTTTTGAAGAGGGATTTTTAAATCACTTGGCAGAGATGAAGTTTACGTGCGAT
>CAZJDS010000418.1:0-1868 GCA_964544795.1 uncultured Alkaliflexus sp.
TTTAAAGTATCTATAGCATTCAAGTTCATTGATTATTGGATAAAAATATTTTCTTGCAAGAATCAATTTATCTTTCAATTTAGACTGAATCTCATTACGGTCATATTTATAACCATCGAAGCAAACAGGGTAATAAGCATAGTTCTGACTAACACCTTCTTGTGAAGCAATTAGTTTTATACCTTTCACATTTGAAAGTAGTTCATCGTATTTATCAGATACAACTTTTCGTCTAGAAATTTCTTCATCAAAGTGGCGTAAATTACACACCCCCATGGCCGCCTCGAACTCATTCATACGAGCATTGGTACTAATAAATCCAACATCTTCCTGACCAGTAAAACCGAAATTTGTTAAATGATCGATCTTTGCATGAATATCTTTGTCTTTGAAAACAGCAATACCACCCTCAATGGTGTGAAAAACCTTAGTTGCATGACAACTAAACATAGCCATATCACCAAAGGCAGCGGCATCAATACCATGACGTTTCACACCAAAGGCATGTGCTGCATCGTAGAGAACTTTGAGATTATATTTCTTAGCTATAATATCAATAGCGTCTGTATCACACATCATTCCATAAACATGAGTTGCCATTATAGCTACAGTTTTGGATGTAATGTGTTTTTCAATTTGATCTACATCAATAGTATAGTCATTATCATTAACATCGCAGAAGACAGGAGTAAGTCCATTCCTTACGATAGAATGAGTGGTAGAACAGTGGGTAAATGGAGTAGTTATTACTTCTGCTCCTTTAGGAAAATTGAAAGCATCAATAGCAACTTCAAGAGCAACATGTCCATTTGCAAAGAGAGATATATAGGGAACTTGCATTCGCTCTTGTAACAATATCTCAAATTTCCTATGTATTTCTCCTCTATTAGAAAGCCAACGATTATCCCATAGTGAATTAATCTCGTCAATATACTCTCTAAACGAGGGCATTGAAGAACGTGTTACAGTAATCAGTTTGTCCATATCTTTTTGTTAATTTAAAAATGTATGAGATTAAGTAATTTTTAATTTTAATACAAAATATCGTGATAATCAAAAAGAAAATCAGCGTCTTTTAACCTTTTATGGTTTCGATCCTTTTCTGAGAGAATAATTTTTTCTACTGGTACCTGCCAATCGATGGATAGATCGGGATCATTCCAAGCAATATAACCTTCAGCCTGTGGTGAATAAAAATTATCGCACTTATATTGGAATATACAGGTTTCCGACAGGCAAATCATTCCATGAGCAATTCCTCTAGGAAGAAATAATTGATTGTGATCATGATCATTCAACTCCACCGCAACCCATTTACCAAACGTTGGAGATCCTTTGCGAATATCAACAGCGACATCCAATACAGCTCCATAAACAACAGAAGCAAGTTTACTTTGTGCATATGGTGGCTTCTGAAAATGAAGTCCACGTAGTACACCATATGAAGATTTGTTCTCATTATCCTGAACAAATTTGATGGGTCTTACCTTTTCATCGAATATTTGCTGAGAAAAAGATTCAATAAAGTAACCCCGTACATCAGAATATATTCGTGGTTTGATGATTACAACTCCTACGATAGCTGTCTTTATTACTTCCATATTTGTATAAAGTTTAATATGATAAAAAAAAGGAGTGAGACATTGATTTTTATTATAAAAGATACAAATATTCAAATCACAGTCCCTTATACATTTTCGAATAATACCTTTGATAATCTCCACTTGTGACATTGTCGAGCCACTTCTGGTTATTCAGATACCACTCAACTGTTTTAGAAATCCCTTCCTCAAACTGTAGCGATGGTTCCCATCCCAATTCCTTCTTGATCTTGGTGGCGTCGATGGCGTAACGGAGGTCATGACCTG
>CAZJDS010000419.1:0-1867 GCA_964544795.1 uncultured Alkaliflexus sp.
AAATCAGGCATATTTGCCCAATAGACCCCTTGTCCTTCTGAATCATTTAAAGGTATTCCATTTATCGTAACGTTAATTCGCGTTGGGTCTGACCCACGAATTCTGAAAGAAGTGTTTCCAATTCCTAAGCCTGATTCTGATGTGGCAACTAAAGAAGGAGTTAGCTGCAATAAATAAGGTAGATCGTCATTCACACCAGTTTGGCGCATTTTATCGCCTGAGAGATTGGTATAGGCCATGGGCGTTTTAGATCCAGCCCGGTAGGCACTCACAATCACTTCAGGTGTAAGATGTGACTGTAATACCAATTTAAAATCCTTCTTTAAATTCTCTTTTACATTCAACTTGACTTCGTCTGTTTCGTAACCAATAAACGAAACTTTCAAATTGTGAACACCTCCATTTACTTTGGAGAACTCATAATTTCCTGATAAGTTGGAGACGGTGGCTCTAACTTCATCCAAAACCAAGGTGGCACCAGCCAATGGATCGCCATTCTCATCAAACACAAACCCACTCACCAAATACTGTGAATGCACAGCCGAAGAGGCCAATAATAGCATCCAAACAGCAAAAAACAATTTCTTCATTTTAAAGCAGTTAAAATTTAACAATTAAATAATACTGCAATGAGGATGTAACTTAGGAGATATACTTTCCCTTATCAGCATTATCTGATCAGGTTCAGAGGGTATGATCTCAGCCCGATTTATTAGGGCACCCCATTGTTGACAGTTATAAAAAAATTTGAGAAACAGGAGATAGAACTTAGACTCCCTTCGGCAGAATTACCTGCATCAGGTTCAAAGGGTCTTTTCTCAGCCTTCGGGTAATGAAGGCACCCCCTATCTTTCAAGATACAAACATAAAACAATTTAAGGAATAATCAAAAACAGTAGCAGAACTACTCGCTATTATCCTATAACCTTTGTACAAAAAAGTAAAAAACTTACAGGGGTAGATAGTTAGTTGCATACTAATTTCAATTATAAATTTTCTCAACAATCACAAATTTCATAACAACGCTAAGTTGAGCTAAAGCCCAATGGGAACCCAATAAAGCACCCCGAAATAAATCCTGGAGCTAATGAAGGATGCCCGAAATAAATATCTTTTTATAACTAGGCACGGCATTCATGGCGTGCAAACATTACGTAGCTTAAATTGGTTTTAGCCGAAACATAAGTTTCCTATATTGTCACTTGCCGAATTGTTTTTAAGCGGGTGGTTTAAGCGGGTTTACCTTCTTTTTTTTTTTAAAAAACCTAAAAGTTGCTTTAATAATGATATAAATATATGTAGTTATCTACTGACCTCATAAAAACCAAATATAAACACCTGATTTTTAAACAACAATCTGATTTTCTCTAACAAAAAAGCTGTCTCTATAAAAAAACAGCTTTTTTAAAATTTTAAAATATCAGAAGGGATAAAATAATTATTTCTCAACTTTTAGATAACTACTAATAATCCGCTCCAACTCTTCTTTAGGCAATAGACCTCGTGCACCAGCGGGCTCAGCATCCATGGGAATAAATAACATGGTGGGATAGGCAGTTACACCAAATGCAGCAGCCAGCTCCCGATTGGCTTCTGCATCCACTTTGTACACTTGTATTTTGCTGCCGTATTCACTTTGCAATTGTGCTAAAATGGGCGCAAGTTGCTTGCAAGGGCCACACCAATCGGCATAAAAATCAATAATGGCAGGACGATCACCTTTATAACTCCATTCCTGATTGTTTCTAAAATCAAAAACTTTGTCGATAAAAGCTGCTTCATCCAAAGTAATCACCTTAGCCTCTTGTGCTGCGGCTGGAGTTAGCGGAGTGGGTGCGCCTTCACGCTCAACGAGATTCTCTGCTGA
>CAZJDS010000420.1:0-1860 GCA_964544795.1 uncultured Alkaliflexus sp.
TGTTTTTATTGGACTTAATATGGCTTCTGATTCTTTTAAAACTGCAGAGATGAGTGAGTTCTTATCAACTCTATTTGAAGCAATTAACTTTCCATTATTATTAGTAATATTTAGTATACTTGTTACGATTGTTGTTCAATCATCTAGCTTAACCATTGGTATTGCAATTATCTTAGCAGCTAATAAAGTTATTCCTTTAGAATATGCTTTATTTATAGTTTTAGGTGCTAAGGTAGGTACTACTTTCTCTGGAGTGTTTGCAGCTATCGGTTCAAATGCAAATGCAAAAAGACTAGCGTTAATTAACTTTTTATTTAATTTATTTACTTGTATTGTCTTTACAACATTTACTTGGATATTTACAGATCAAATCGTTAATCTATTATCACATGTAACCTTAGGGTTCCAAGTGGCAACATTCCAAGTTGTTGTATCACTAATTTCAGCAGTCATTTCACTTATATTTATTGACCAATTTGTAAAACTGTCATTATTGATTATTAAAGATAAAAATGGTGCTTTAGATGATATGAATTTATTATATTTAAATGAAACATTGTTAAAAACTCCTTCATTTGCAATGACAGCTTTAAAAAAGGAAGTTAATAGAATGTTTGAATTAACTAAAGATATGTTATATCAATCATTTGATGATATTACCGATATGAAAGCCAACAACAGAAACAACATTAGAAAAAAAGAAGATATCGTTGACTTTCTTAATCAATCAATTGCTCTTTACCTAGTTAGATTATCAGGCGAAAAGTTAGTTTATCAGGACGAACTTGAAATCGGAAAAATATATCACATTATTAATGACTTAGAAAGAGTTGCAGACCATGCTTTTAACTTTACTAATTTAATTCATAATATGGAAAAAGAAGATATTAAATTTTCTTCATTCGCTATAAATGAATTAAATAATCTTACTAGTAAATTAAGAGAAATGTTTAATTTATCTTATTTAATTTATACTTATAAATCAGAAGACCAATTAAAAAATCTTTTAAACATTGAAAACTTAATTGATCAATATAAAATTGAGTATGAACATAACCATGTTAATAGATTAAGAACTGGTGAATGTTTATTAGAGCACTCACAATATTACTTTGATTTTACTTCTCAATTAGAAAGAGTTGGTGATCATTTAATTAACATTGGTTATTCTACATTATCAGTTGTTGGTGATGTCTTAGTAATAAAAAACCAAACTTTAAAATAGTTTGGTTGCATTCTTAGGATTTACATAAACGGTAACAGATTCTTTTAATACACTTAATTTAAGGTTCCCTAGGGGACCTTTTTCTCCGTCTAAATTCCAGTTTAAATCTTGATCAATTAATATTTCTAAACTTTCAGTTTCTAAATGAAAATCTTTTTTATTTTTCTTTCCACCAGTTAAATAAAACCAAATTAATCTTAACCATGATAATCTGTTTTTATAACTAAATACTCTAACCCCAATAATTCCACTATTTAATTTTTGGGTATTAGAAAATTTATTTAAGTTAAATCCAGCTAACCTATTGCTTCCTACTAATAAAATTAGAAATGCTTGAGTATTTAATTCTTCTTTACCATTAATTAATCTAACATTAATATTATAGTTAGTAAATAAATCTTTTAGTCCATTAATAAAATAACCCAAAACCCCCATGTTTTTTAAAAATCTTCTATCAATATCATAAGATGTTTTAGTCATTTTTCCTAATGCTGATGCATATAGGAAATATGAATCATTAGCTTGATAAACATCCATTTTATAAAATGAGTCGGTTTTTAAAAGGTTTAAGTTATCTTTTATTTTTCTTTTTAATCCTAGCATTGTTGAAGTATCATTAGTAGTTCCATAAGGTA
>CAZJDS010000421.1:0-911 GCA_964544795.1 uncultured Alkaliflexus sp.
TTTTTACCACTAGTATAAAACCCATCGACCATATTAAACTCTGATTGTTCCACTACTTCTAACTGTGTGTCACTATTAGTATTTCCTAATTCTCTTACTTTTTTCTTTAGTAAATCAAATCCGTAACTAATAGCTTTATCTATATTAAAAGAATGATCAATTCTTTTTAATATTCCCATCTCTGGAACAGAAAGTGTACCTTCTTTTGTATTAGCATAAATAATCGCATTTGCAATTTCATAATGGATTGGATAAATAACCGGTAAAGAAAATTCTTTTTCTAAATGATTAGATAAAGCTTTAGCAGAAGCACCAATTACTACTAGATTCTTTGGTTTAATTTTTCTATCTTCTAAAAGTTCTTTTATAGTGTAAACCAATTTTTTATTAATCTCTTCTAAAATATCATCAACTTCTTTTTTTATTTCTTCAGTGAATTGTTTTACTATTTGTTTTGCCAAAGTTAAAATACTGATGTTTAATTTCTTAGCCATTTCTTCAAAACCTTTTTTAGATAACGATACATCACCTAGTTTTGTATCTCCTAAAATATTTAATGCATCAGTTATTGTTGGATATAAGCCATTTAACGATAAAGGTTTATCAAGCTTTTCAGGTCCAATTTTGATTTTATTGTTCACTAACTTTATGGTGGTGTCACCACCTAAACTAATGGATTTACTAAAAATAGATCTAGTTAAGGTATTAAATTCTTTTATTTTAATTCCTAATGGTTCAAATAATGGAACTCCATCAGCAGTTAAAAATATATCAGTTGTTGTTCCACCAATATCCAATAAGATAGCATCTGTTTTATTATTAGTTAATGCTAAGATTCCCATTAAACTAGCGGCAGGTCCAGAGAAGATAGTTTCTATTGGAGTATTAATTGCGTTATTTAAATTCATACT
>CAZJDS010000421.1:921-1841 GCA_964544795.1 uncultured Alkaliflexus sp.
ATCAGCTTTTAATATGTTTATATCTGCATTTATATTTAAATAGTCTAAAGCTTTTTTAATATTTACAGCAAATATCCTAAAATTGTTTTTAATACCTTCATTTAAATAACTCATATTAATTCTTCTTGGGAAGTTTAATTTACCAGACATTTCATGCCCCATGGTAATACTTTTAAAATCTTTATTAATAATATTTTTAATGTCTAACTCAGTTTTATTATTTCTGGTTGAAAACTTTGTAATTATAGAAACATTTCCGATATTTTCATTCTTAAATTTTTTAATAATAGATTTAATTTCCTGAATATTATATTCTTTTACAATAACCCCGCGATGATCAGTATATCCATCGATGAAAGTATCCGTTTTATTGATTCTTAGTAAGTCATTTGGTAGCCCCGGTCCATTTTGAATAATTAAACCAACCTTTTCTAATTTATTTAAAACAATTGCATCAATTTTTTCTCTTACTACATTATATCCAAGATTAGTTAAAGCATTTGAAATTCTTTTCATTTCATTGAAAGCTTCACCATTATTTCCATATATTTTAGAAGAAGTCATTATATCATCCATAACTTTATTTGAATTTAAATCTTGTAAAGCTAAAACAATAGGTTTTACTCCTATGTTTTTACAATCTTCTTTAAATACATTAATATCAACACCATCTAAACTTTTTAATGTAATATGTATTTCATAAGGCATTAAATCGGATTTAGATAAAGCTCTATCTTCTTTAACTTGTAAAGAATTCCAAACTTGTGCTTTTTCAATTAATTTATCTTCAAAATCTTCTAATGTAAAACCTAAATCATATAATATAGATTGATTAACAAGATGTAAATCTGCTAACTCTTCTAATATTTTATCTTTATTTACAATTCTATGATTTGTTCCATAAGAACCAACATAAGGCA
>CAZJDS010000422.1:0-1839 GCA_964544795.1 uncultured Alkaliflexus sp.
TATCTTCAGATTATTGGCAACCACATCCGTAGAGTCACCACTTGGGTGCGTTTTCAAAAACCCCGATGCAAAATTCCGATCGGCATAATTGTTCTCCGTTTTGTCCATCCCACCCACTGTAGTAGCAGAGATCAAACCCACTTTCTGATTGTCCCATTCGCCTAAAACAAAACCAGCATTTTGAACCGCCTCTTTGGCAGCCATCAATGCTAATAGACTGGTGCGGGTGTGCAATTTATGTTGAGAAGAAGGAATATTTAATCGATGAAAAAGCTGTGCATTGCTCAATTTTACCTCACCCAACAAAAAGTCGTCCTTATGCACAGTTTCAATGAATTGAATAGGTGCAATTCCACTTTTTTGTGCCAACAAATTGGTCAAGTTTTCACTCACCGACAGACCGATGGCAGAAACTATTCCCTTTCCTGTAATTACGATTTCAGTTTTATTCATTGGCTAAATTTTAGAGCAAGCATAAACAGAGATGAAAAGACAAAATAGATTTTACTTGCTGTTGGACTCAATAAAAGCAGCTAAAGTTTCAATGGATTGCATAGCATCCTTCCCGTGAGCAGGATTGGTGATTTTAATTCCATACTCTTTCTCTAAAAGCACAATTATTTCCAACGCATCAATAGAATCCAAACCCAAACCATCTCCGAAAAGAGGAGCAGATGAATCAATATCTGCAGGAGTAATCTCTTCCAAATTGAGCTGCTCAATCAACTCTGCCTTCAACTTTTCTTGTAAATCTTTGCTCATATCAAATGGTATTAATTTATTTTTCAATCAAATATAAATTTGTCCAGTAATTTGACTCTTCATCAAAATCCACAAAGCCTGTGATACATAAATCTGTTTTCTCTTCTCCAAAAAGAATTTGCACATAATTCATCAATAGATCGTAATCAAACTCTTCTTGCACCAACATCAACTCTTCGCCTCGAAAACCGTGACGAATACAAATTTCTCCCGTCACTATATTGGCCAAAGTATAAACAAAAAGTGCAGGGCTTGGAATATCAGACATACTTTTCGAATACTCTACATCGGCTTGCAAAGACGAAGACTTGCATACCAACACGACTGCTACACGGCTCTTTTCAATAACAGAAAGATCTTTCCCTTCCAACAGGAATTCAGTACCCAAAAAGCCCAATTTACACATATTAGACATTTTGTGAAATTTTGGATAACTGATCTCCTTCTGCTTATAAATTGCTCGAACAAAAGAAGTAAAATCTGGTTCATTAGGATATGCAATCGTGGATTGTCCATCCACAAAAACCGATTGATCTTTTATCTCTATGTGTTTAAGTGTTTTCAAACCTTTTTCATTAAGAGGGCTGCATTACATCCACCAAACCCTGAAGCCAGCTTCAATATAGAGCCCATATTTTTCTCATAATTGGTGCGTGTAATTTCAATCTCTTCCGACACACCATATTCTTCAAATCCCAATGTTTTAATAATGGTATTATTTTTCATGCTCTCCATGGCAATGATAGATTCCAACACACCTGCTGCGCCCAATGTATGGCCAAAGAAAGCTTTGATACTGTTGACCGGAATACGATTCAAGTGTGCTCTGCTGATGGCCATAGATTCCATATTATCGTTGTAGGGCGTAGCAGTTCCGTGCGCAGAGATGAAATCCACCGATTCTCCTTGAACTGTATCGGTAATTGCCAAGTACAATCCTTCGCCCGTGCGCGATGGACCTGAAATATGATTGGCATCGTTGTGCATGGCACCACGTACAATCTCTGTTAAGTTTTCTTTGGGTTGTGAAGGAGTGTTTGTAATTACTACTGTTGCAGCAGCTTCACCAATATTCAA
>CAZJDS010000423.1:0-1834 GCA_964544795.1 uncultured Alkaliflexus sp.
CCGATCTATATTTGATGAAGTCTGGATCGAAATCGGTCACACGCGAGAAGTCTCCTTCTTCGGTACCAAAAGCATAAAGGTTACCTTCTTTATCGCGGAATACATGGAACATATCACCTGCAATAAGTTTTACAGAACGAACGCCTGCCAAATTCTGACGCAACCATTTGAGCACCAGTGCGGCAATCATCTCAGATTTACCCACACCGCTGTCACCATCTATTTCAACTGTAAAAATGGAGCCATCTTCCATTTCAATGGCAAAGAGAGAACCGTGTTTGGGAACGCCTCCCATCTCTTTCACTTTTTCGTTAAGCATCAAGAGCCAGGGCTTTTTGATATTTCCGAAGTAGTCTCCTTCAGATCGCAATGGAGTTACAATGGTTTTGATGTTTCCTTGCGGTCCTTTGATGTCGAAAAACCCTATTTGTGGAAAAGAGATTACCTTTTCCGGCGCACCTAAAAATAGCAATACGTCAGGTATGAAATTTTGTGCATCGGACAATGAAACATCTTGATACTGTACCAGACGGAAGAAATCGGTTAAATATTTGATATATCCTTTCTGGAAAACAATCAACTGCTTTACTACACCGTGTTTAACAATTTTACATCTATAATCATCTGGATCCAGATTGGCTACAAACTTAGCTAAGCGTTGTTCAAAGAACTTAGAACTAGGTTTGATGCTGAGTGATTTGATGTAATCGTGTTTGGAGTTGCCACGGTTCATATCCAGAAGATACATGGGCTCGTCCTCAGCTCTATCCACTCGATAGAAGGGGAATTCGCGCTTTTTGGCATCGGTAGCAATACGTGTATGCAGTTGCACGGGCTGTTCAACCGATATAACGCCACATTTTATCATCAAATCATTGATCCACGCCAACGAACCGTTGTTGAATTCTTGCAAAGTTTTATCCTTCATCTCGTAGTTGCGATAGAGGGTAACACCGTGCTGAATCATCTGGTTTACATTGGAATTCTGGCGTTTGAAATGGGTTTCCACCACCTTTTTCAAAGTGTGCAGATATTTGTGGTAATAATTGGTTCCTTTAGTTATGTTTTGGATGTGAACGATAAAGCTTACCACTCTGTGCGTTACTTCTTCCAAAAGACTTTCATCAACTTTGATGTCCTTTTTGCGGAAGATGAAGTTCATGATGTCGTCCACTTCGCGAGGTAAGATATCGGTGAGCAGATTTTCAGTGATGATTTTGATATCGCCATCTTCAACGCTATCCACTTTCTCTTGCAAGAAAGTTAGTTTTTCAATCACCTGCAGATGAAAAGAGTCGTCGTTGCGCAATAGAAACAACTTTAGAATTTTGTCAGAACTGGATAGAGAGCTATTCAGCACTCTGTTCTTGGCTACATTGACAATAAAACCAAAGCCACGTGACGACAAACTCAACTTGCAAAATGCAGGATGGGTCCTCAAGCCTTCTAAAAACTGATTGAGATATTTCTCAATGTCGAGATCGTCCACTTTAAGACCCGTCACCTCTTCATAATGGAAGCAAGCTGTATCAATAATCTCGTTTCTGCTGGGTTCAATGGTGTGTTGCTCAAAGGGTAAGTTGAAATGGAGCAATAGTTCTTGAATGTGTTTTTTAAGCACCACATTCACTCCCTCTAAACGCGCCACATCTCGATATCCATCTCCAGTTGCCTCTATAGTGAGGATTTTCATTTTTGTATCTGAAAAGAGCAAGCGTTCCATCTCAATGAGAATTTCGCGCATGATGTTTCGCTCATCAGGATCATCTAAAACGTGGTGATTGGGATGAAAAGTCTTCTTATTGTTGATGAATTTTAATATGGAAGCTTTGCT
>CAZJDS010000424.1:0-1828 GCA_964544795.1 uncultured Alkaliflexus sp.
AAAGGCAATTCAGGCGACCATGGCAGTTAGGATGTCAGGGATTCTTTAGTTAATTTTTTTAAGACCGGTAATTTTGTCAGTAGATATACCAAAATTATATATGGATTGAGTTGATTAGCTTTTGCAGATTCAATAATGCTGTAGACAATGGCACTGGCCTTGGCTCTGCGGGGTGTGTCAGCGAACATCCAGTTCTTTCTGCAAGTGACATAAGACCGGAGGGCGTTTTTGGCACGATTGTTGGAAAGCTCAATCCGTCCATCCAATAAAAAATATTCAGTATGATCTTTTGATTCATCGCATACGTGACAGCCTTTCCCAAGTAAGTTTTTACAAACTATTAGCCGAAAAAATAAAGTGGTACGTGAATGATTTATTCATGTTATACCAATGTTAAGTAGGCTAAAGAAGCGAGAGATCGCATTATGACGGTAACAGATATTCAATTAGAATATATAATCGAGATGAATATAAAGTAGGTAAGAAGTTGATTGAGTAATATTGCATTAGAATAAAACAAATTATTTTATTAAAAAATTTTGTCGGGCAATGAATATTTTTGGGATAAAAAGAATATGATATAGTGCAATAAACAAGGTGATGGGTGACCATGGTTTTTGGGCATACGATTATTTTCCCAACGTACCTTATGCCAGATTCGCAAATCTGGCCAAAAACGAAAGGACTCGATGTCCTTGAGTTTTTGAAGCGGCTACCTTTCCAGGTTTATTTCAGAGGCTAAAAATCATGTTAAAGGCACAATCTGTGCTAAAAAATCCAATTAGGATTATATTTACTCTGAATCAAGAAAGGGCTGTATTCTGCAGACAATCCCAATTTATTACACTAACAGGTTATCGGCTTGGCCTGACCAATCAAGCTGCATTTTCTTAACAACTTAACCTTTTTAAGTAGGAGAATCCCAGTACAGAACAAATTATATAGCAGATTAAATTCAATGACATACAGGAGGCACATCCCTCCTCTTAAACCATGATGGCGAGCTCTGTTTGAGCCTGATAGATAATTTCGCTGTTGATAGTCTGAGCTTTATGATTTGAACCACAGATCAGTGCCATTCTTGCCAAGGCGCTCAAGCTCCTGAGGCAGCCATTTGAATTAGAAAATAACAATTCAAGTGCATCCTCTGTAAAAAGAGGCTCTGTCCTACCGGCAATTTTGAGTCTGTGATTCACAAAATCAAAGCTTTCAGCTTTAGTGAGTCCTTTCAAGGTATAGTTGACCACAATCCTTTGCCGTACTGCTTCAAGTGGTTGCCGAGATAACTGATTAACAAACTGTGTTTGCCCGCACAAAATAATGGTAGCATAGTCTTTGGTATCCATTCCAAAGTTAAAAATGATCCGTAAGTCATCTAAAATAGCGTTTTTGAAGAACTGAGCCTCGTCAATCACGATGACAGGGACGATATGCTTGCTGTTGTAGTAGGTGGCAATGACATCTTGGATATCAGCAAACATTTTAACCTTCTTCTGCGAAGGGGGAATCCCAAGACCATCACACAGAGCAGCATAGAAGTCATTGACTGTCACTGCCGAAATGGGTATGTATATCGGTTTGTAAAGACTGGGATTCAGTGCGCTTAAAAAGCAGTGGAGTAAAAAAGTTTTGCCCGAACCAGGCTCGCCTGTGATCAAACCAAACACTCTGGCGTTTTTTAAAAACTCCAGACGGCTGGATGCTCTGTATGAAAAATTAATCGCATTAGGGCTCACCTCCTAATGCTAATTATTTCCATTTTATTAATGCTATTATATCTTGCAAATATTTTTGCAAATTACAATAGCGTTCTTTTTCTTATCACATT
>CAZJDS010000425.1:0-1824 GCA_964544795.1 uncultured Alkaliflexus sp.
ATCATTATCAAAAGGATCATCAATAGGATCTGTTGCCTCCGCTGTTGATTCTTTTTTATCCCCTTTCTTTTTAAAAGTCTCCGAACCAAAGTTGAATCCAAAGCTTAAATTGGCACTTTGTAAACGAGCTAAACGACTGTTTTTAGTGATTTCATAACTATCGTATCTATAAACTCTACCATTCGACATGGTATCTAAAGCATACGGATCAAAGGTAGCCCCAAAGCTAATACTGGTACCTAATAACTTGGTTCTTCCGCTCATTGAAATGTTGGATAACTTCATTGAGTCGGCCAAAAAATTGTAGGAAGTGCTAAAATTTAACGATTCCAGAATATTGATTTTTTTAAATCCTGTGCTGTCTTTTTGGCTTTTTACTTTCATCTCCAAAGTATTACCTAAGCTCATTCCCAAAGATCCCGACTCGCCTCTTCCAGGAGTTCCGTATAAGGCTCCGTCGTAATAGGAATAGTCATTTCGCACAATTCTATCTTGTGCTTCATCGTAATATTCAAACCAATCGTAATAGCCATATTTGGGGTCAGCAAAGTCTGGTCTGTAGCTAACACTCACAGAAGGTGTCATCACATGTCTGATGGCATTTATTTTATCTCCAAAAATTGCTCTGCTGGGGGTGAAAAATGTGTAGACTTTGGTAGAAGTTCCTACCCCAAAGCTATAGTCGTAAACTCTATTAAACCCACCAGTAGTATCTGTTGTCACTACTTTTCTTTTCTCTTCATCCCATCCTTTCTCAATACTTTTAAAATACCAACGTTCCGTATAATTGATATTTGGAGTTAGAGAGAAATATTTTAAAAGTTTCAGGTTCATTGAAACGGGTATAGAATGTTTTACACCGTTTTTCCAATCGTCGTTTAAGCTTTTTGGACTTAAACTTAATTCACTCTCTTTTGTGTTGATGGAGTTACTCATATTACCCGAATAGGAAAAACTTATCGTTTCAAACCACTTTTCTTTCCCGATCCTTTTTTTCTGTTTTAGCGGGTAAATACGATTCATGGTTAATGTTATATCCGGTAATGTAAGACTGATGGTAGTATCTCGACTATTTTGCGAGTGCAAAACGTTGGCCGAGAAATTGAAAGGGGAGTTCGGAAACCTTCGTGAGTAGGAAATACTTGATCGTTTTGTGTTGGTCGCCAATACTTCTGGATTGATGATGCTTCCTACGTTGTTCCGGTCAAAAGTACTAGTTGAATAGTTAACACTGGCCGAAAGAGTACTGTTTGGATTGGCTTTAGGATCTTGACGATGCGATAAACTAAAACTCATATCTTTTGAAACTGCATAATCAGGAAGATCCTTTTCGCTGGTTATATTCGTTATATGTTGAAAGTTGAAACTTCCTCCATATTTATAACGCTTTTTGTAATTAGATGAGGTTCTGAAACCCCAAGAGCCGTTACCATAGACATCCGCCGTTAATGCCATGTCTAAATAGTCACTAAAGGCAAAATAGTAACCTCCATCTCTTAAAAAGAAACCCCTGTTGCTCTCTTCACCATAAGATGGCATTAAGAACCCCGAATGATAAGAGCTGCTCATTGGAACAAATGCAAATGGTACAAAAAGCGGAAATATCTTTACATCTTCTACAACCAAGTAGGCAGGGCCAGTAACGACTTTATCGCCCGGAATAACTTTCGCCTTGGTCATATTTATGTAAAAGTGCGGGTGGTCGTGGTTGTCGCAAGTAGTGTATCTTCCATCTTTCAGGAAGTAAGAGTTATCGGCATTTTTCTTTGCTTTTTCTCCCACTATAAAACCTTCACCTTGAGTTGTTACAACATGCTCAATGAT
>CAZJDS010000426.1:0-1813 GCA_964544795.1 uncultured Alkaliflexus sp.
CGGGAGTTTGACACCTACTTTACTAATTGTATCCCACAAAGCCAGTAATGGCTTTATTTTTTTGTCAATTTCACATTTATCTATTGCACGTTCCACCATGATACGCTATAATAGTAATGAGGTGATTATATGAGATTAGGATGGACTACGGGAAAATATTCAACTACATATCGAGCAGTAAAGACTATTAGAGTAAACGGTAAAAACAAAACACTTATTGTAAAAAACTTTGGTTCCGATAAACATATCTGTGAAACTTATGGTGTTTTAGATGCCAAAGCATGGGCAAAAGAAGAAGTCAGAAAAATGAATGAAGAGGAAAATGAAGAAACCCCTTCTTTTTCGATTGAGCTGAATGCTGGGACTGATCTTGCTATGAACGATCAACGTTGCTTCAATGGTGGCTATTTATTCCTACAGGATATTTATTACGAACTTGGGCTGGATAAAATATGTGCCGCTATTCGCACAAGGCATGATTTTGACTACAATCTTAACTCCATTCTTTCTAGACTTCTTTATACACGAATCCTTTACCCTTCTTCCAAACTTAGTGCTTATAAGGATTCCCAACGTTTTATTGAGCAACCAGATTTTGAACTGCATCAGATTTACAGGGCTTTATCTGTTCTGGCAAAAGAATCTGAATACATCCAGAGTCGTTTGTTTAAAAACAGCATGCAGATAGCAAAACGTCGCACTGAAGTTATTTATTATGACTGCACTAACTTCTACTTTGAGATTGAAGAGGCTGAGGATGATAAACAGTATGGTGTTAGCAAAGAAAATCGATCTCTTCCTATCGTTGAAATGGGACTCTTCATGGACAGAGATGGCGTCCCACTCGCCTTCTGTATCAATCCCGGTAACGAAAATGAGCAGCAGTCTTTGATTCCTCTTGAAAAAACACTGTTGGAAAAATTTGATATGTCACAGTTTATAGTTTGTACAGATGCAGGACTTTCCTCTAATAGCAACAGAATATTCAATACTTATTCAAAGGATGATGGAACACGTGATTTTATCACTACCCAGTCTGTAAAAAAGCTGAAGAAAACCTACAAAGACTGGGCTCTTTCTTCTGAAGGCTGGTATCGCTACGGTGATAGTATATCTAAAAAGTATCATCTAGAGAATCTTGATGAAGACAAGGATTTAGAAGAAACTTATTATAAGAGCCGCTGGATAAAAGAAAAGGTTACCATTACCATGGATGGTGTGAAGAAAAAGGTAGAACTTGAACAGCAACTCATTGTCACCTACTCTATCAAGTACCGTAATTACCTCCGCTCCATAAGAAATCGACAGGTTGAACGAGCGTTGAAAGCTGTAGAAAACGGTGCAAAAGCAGTTGAAAAGAAAAGGCAGAATGACCCAAAGCGTTTTATTAAAGCCGACCATGCAACAAAAGATGGTGAAGTAGCTGATAAAACTGTTTACTATGTCGACGAAGCTTCCATCGTTAAAGAAGAAATGTACGACGGTTTTTATGCTGTCTGTACAAGTCTTGACGATAAGGCAGAAGCTATTGTGAAAGTAAATCAGCGCAGATGGGAAATCGAAGAATGTTTTAGAATTATGAAGTCTGAATTTCAAGCAAGACCTGTGTATTTGAAACGAAAGGATAGAATTGTTGCACATTTCATTACCTGTTTTATTGCACTTATCCTTTACCGGTACTTGGAAAAGAAACTTGGTAATCAATATACCTGCAGTCAAATTTTAGATACCTTACAGGAAATGAACTTTATGAAATATGAAGGAAAAGGCTATCAGCCAACCTACACTCGAACAGAACTGACAGATGCACTTC
>CAZJDS010000427.1:0-1812 GCA_964544795.1 uncultured Alkaliflexus sp.
TCAATGCAAAAGCATTAAAATATTTTGTAGAAGGTCCGTAATGAGTAGGATTCATTAACTCCTTACGATAATCCATACTGGCATTGGAAAGAATATCTGGTTCAGTAGCATCCAACCACCAAGCATCCATACCTAATGAATAGAGTTTCTCTTTAATCTGCTGCCAAAACATCTCTCTTGCACCAGGTGAATAAGCATCGTAGAAAGAACCTATGTATCCAGGAGCAATCCAGTCACGAATACTATCTTTCACAGCTTGCTGATACATCCAGCCATTTTTGTCAAATTCTTTATAGTGCTCAGTTCCAATATAAAACTTTGGCCATACTGAAATCATTATACGGGCATTGAGCTCATGTACTTTATCCACCATCCCTTTAGGATCGGGAAAACGTGCAGCATCAAAATCATGGCTGCCCCAATCGTCCACTTCCCAATAAGACCAATCCTGCACAATATTATCAATGGGAATATGACGTTTACGGAATTCGGTCAATGTATTGACAAGCTCATCCTGTGTTTTGTAACGCTCACGACTTTGCCAGAAACCCATCGACCATTTGGGCATAACTTGTGCTTTACCTGTCAACTCACGATAGTTGCTAATGACGCCATCCATATTGTCTCCAGACATGAAATAGTAGTCGATCTGATCACCCATCTCTGAATAGAAAGAGATGTTTTGCTGCTCTTCTGTAGAAACAGGAGAAAGAGCTTTAAGTCCAATATAAGATTCACCCCCATCAGGTATCCACTCCAACTTTATTGGATATTTCTTACCCACTTCCATTTCCACCTGAAATTTTGCCACCGATGGATTCCAAGCTGTGCGCCAGCGATCGGCTAACAACTCGCCATCTATCCAAATTTTGGTATAACCAGCATAATACATGAGGAAGTGATACAAGCCACTTTCAAGAGGTTCTATTTCACCTTCCCACACTATCTCCGCACGATTAAAATTAAATCCTTCTGGAAAATTCTTGATGGTCTCTAAATTTTCATAATCGATGGTGCTCTCCTCACGAACTGTGAATACGTGACCCACATCCAGATCGTCCACATAAGTGGCAGTTAGTGCTCCTTCTTTACCATCCTTGCCATACAATTTGAACTGATCCAGTTGTTCATAAGGGCGTGGATCACCAAAACGCGACAATGAATAGTTGTCCCACAACACGCCGTAGTTTTTTGTGGAGAGAATAAAAGGAACAGAAACTTTGGTGTTGTATTGAAACAACTCTTCGTTTTTGCCTTTGTAGTTCATCTCATGTGCCTGATGCTGGCCCAAGCCATAAATAGCTTCTTCAGGAGAAGACTGGAACACTTGCTGAAGTTCATATCCTTTCACTCCATCCACCTCCATCGCTTTGAAAGTTTTTCCACCCTGAGCTTTCTCTTCAAGGAGGGCATTTCCTTCCAAATCCAAAAAACGAACTCGGCCAGAAGATTTAGAAACTTCTACGCGAAGTTTAGCAGTAGAAAGCAAAACAGCTTCCTCAGTCTCGGAAACTTCAAATTTGGTTTTTACAGATTTTGGCAAAACCACCAAGCTTTCATCTTCGCTAAACTGGCTTGCAGTTGCAGAAACTCTTATAATATCGTCACTAAAAGGTTCTACTTTAACTATTTTGGTTTCGGAGTTGGTGGGATAAACCATCAACTCATTTTCATCTGAAGTCCAATCGGGACCAGAGCATGAAAACCCAATTAGAGCAATCACTAATAAAAAAAGAATTTGTTTCATTTTATATGTTTTTTTGTTTTGTCGCATGGAAATCACATGAGAATATGATTGTCATAAATCCTTGC
>CAZJDS010000428.1:0-1808 GCA_964544795.1 uncultured Alkaliflexus sp.
TGAGCCAATAAGTTTTAATATAAAAAAATTAACTGGTGATTATGCTAAATCAAAAGCAATGGCCACACAATACTTTTTAGAGAAAACAAAAGAAGGATTAAATGGTGTAGTTTTATATCCAACTGCTGTTATGGGACCTTATGATTATAAAATATCTAAAATAACCGAAGTATTAATCGATTATTTTAAAAAGAAAAGATTTTTCTATATTAAAGGAAGTTATAATTTTGTTGATGTTAGGGAAATAGGTGAAGGATATATCATAGGTGGTAAAGAAATAACCTTAGATGAAATGTTTACGATTATTAACCAAATATACCATAAAAATAAGAGGCCAATAAAAATACCTCTTATTTTGGTTAAAGCTTTATTACCTATTTTAGAGTTTAGTTATTTAATAAGGGGAAAAACTCCCATCTTTAGTAGAACTTCTTTAAAAGTTTTAAACTCTAATTCTAATTTTAATATTACTAAAGCTAAGAAAGATCTAAACTACACTCCTAGTAACATTGAAGATAGTTTTAAAGATACGATTAATTGGTTAAAAGAAAATAACTTATTAAATTAAGGAAGGTTTTTTATCAAAGGCTTTTCTAATTAAAAATATTAAAGATGCTATCCCTGAAAAACCAACTGCATAAATAACAACAAAAATAAATGGATGAACCTTCGGTTGAATTAAAGATAATATAGGTAAATGATTTTCCATTTTAGGATTAATGAAAAACATATTAAAAGTTCCGTTATGAATATATGTGTTGAATAAAAAGTTAAGTAATGAAGCGATTCCCAATATAATAACAAATACAATAATACCTCTTAACATCGATATCCATTTAAGATTAACCTTATATACTAAAAGGCCAATTCCTAATATAACCATACTTCCGTGATGGACCATCGTTTGGACATTAATACCTATTATTTCAGTAAATACATCACCGGGATAAATAATAACTGCAAGTCCTGCAAACAAAGAGAAGGTCGCAAGAAAGTTTATTAAACTTTCTTTTATTTTTTCATTTTTTACAAAATAAGCTAATAAAGACACATAAATTGGCACTGAACAAAACTGAAAAGGAAAAACATACCATTGATATTCCCAATTATTGTTATATAGAAAAATGATTTGTTTATATATTTCAAAGACTATTAATATTATTGAAAAAGTTAATATTTTTTTATTTAAATCCTTTGAATTAATATTTTTAAGGGATTTTAAAAAAAGGTAACTAAAAATAATAATTAATAAAATTGCTAAGTAATGAAACCAAGAAGAATTAAAGGAACCGTAAAAATTTGGAGTATTCATTTTTCCATTAAAATAATCTATTATATTCATATTTAACCTCATGTCTAATCATTATCGCAAATTATTCTTATAAAAACAATGTTAATACAAAAAAACCTTACTTGCGTAAGGTTTTTAGGTATTATCTTAAAGTTTTTAATGCTTTTGACCAATCAGTTACTTGTTGTAACATCACTTTTATTTCATTTTGATGCCAACTACCGGGATTGAATTCCATGTCTTTTGTATTAGGGTTTAAAAAGTCTGTATTAAATGATATGTTTATTTCTTTTTGAACGATTGCTAATCCTAAAAGTGAAATAGTTGCTCTAAAATTATTAATAGCTCTACTTCCTCCTAAAAAGCCATACCCTACAAAAGCTAAAGCTTTATTTGGTACTTCTGTAAATAAATATTGAAAGGCATTTGCTAGTGCACCCGGTACCATTCTATTTAACTCGGGAGTAACTAAAATATAACCGTCATACCCCTTCATTTTATTTTTCCAATTATTTAT
>CAZJDS010000429.1:0-1805 GCA_964544795.1 uncultured Alkaliflexus sp.
TCCACCGTACAAAATTGTAAAATCTTTCAGAATCACATTTCTGCATAATTTTAATGCAATGGCTTTATTCCCCACAGGCGCCCTGTATGGTCCACCTCGGGTTAAGCCTTTTCCGTATATCGTACCAGGGCCAAGAATAGAAACATTCTCCAGCCCAATTCCCCAAATCAAGCTGTTTTGCCAATGGCTGTGACCAAAATCTTGGTATTTATTTCCAGGTCCTGCTTCAGGCGCATCATAACCAATATCTCCTTGCGGTGTTGCAGCCAAAATTGTTGCTCCTTGTTCAAGATAAAGCGTTATGTGACTTTTTAGACGAATGGAATAACTTAAATATGTTCCAGCTGGAAAATTAACCGTTCCTCCACCCGCTTTTGCAGCAATTTCTATTGCTTTATTAATTGCATCGGTATCAAGTGTGGTTCCGTTTCCCGTTGCTCCAAATTCCTTCACATCATATGCGGCAAAAGCCGTCGATGAAATAGTTATCAATCCAATAAAATAGAAGATTCTCCATTTTCTCATAATCCATTCTTCATTAGGTTAAACCACATTTACTATCGAACTCAGGAGCTAATTAATCGATCTCCATTTTCTTTACAGTTCAATAATAATCATCAAATCTCCTTTCTTTTCACTAAGGAAATAGAAAGTGTACAAATACGCTTTGTGCAAATCACAACGACCTGCGCAGTTCTGAGCCCGCTGATACATAGAATAAAAATAGCATTTTAACGACTTCACCCTTGGATATATGCAATGCTGTGATTGTTCTATAGCTGTAGATCTATTTTAAAAAATCGATCCAAACTTTACTTTGATGTTCGCAATATTTCAAAGATACCATTTTAAGACAATTTTAAACCAGATGAGTTTAGTAAGCATCCTAAAACTGCTATAGAATAAATAAATCCTAATCTTAAAAACGAATACGTAACATGGATTAAAGAAGATCCCTATTTTGTAAATAATGATAAATGACTTCATAAAAAAGGACTGTACCCCATTTGAGACAGTCCTTTTCTATACAAATCATGAAATTATTTCTTTATAATTCGAAATGCCAATTTATCTTTTTCTATAATAATTGAGCAAATAAAAACTCCAAAAACCCCTAAGGATAACCCATCAGCACATAAGCCGACAAATTATCCTTGGAGTTTCAAGTGAAAATATTTTTACTTCTCTTATTTTACTATCGCTTTTAGCGTTTTTATCCCATCATGTGCTGATACTTTTACAAGATATGTGCCTGTTGGTAAATCAAATTCTTCTGTTGTTTGTCCACTTTTTCTTTGATTCACCACCTGTCCTGAAATAGTATAAATGGTCAAAGTGGAAGTAGCAGGTAAACCCGTAACAACAAAACCTCTTGTTTTACTTAACACTTGGAGATTATTGATCATGTCAGATTTCACATCTGTTTTGTTGTTACTCACTTGTGCTGATCGGAGACTTAATGCACCAGACTCACTCGCTGCCTGAATAGAGTATGTGTAATCTACACCAGCAACCATATTTGCATCTGTAAATGTTGCATCAGTTGTGAACCCGACAACAACTTCGTTTCTTGTAACAACATAACACATTGCGTAAGGAACTGCCGTCCATGAAAGCTCATTTCCGGTCAATAGCAACCCTGCAGGAGCTTCTGTTGCTTCAGTTAAAATTTTAGGATCCCATGAGTCACCATCTCTTAACATAACATTCTCGAAGGTGTAAGTGGCAGCCTCTTCGTCGGTAAGACTATTTTTAGCAGTGCCAGCAACTGTCTCAATCACATTGCCGTTGGCATCTTTAATATC
>CAZJDS010000430.1:0-1788 GCA_964544795.1 uncultured Alkaliflexus sp.
ATATATCAATACGGATTCTTTACTCATCAATTATGATTATGCACGGGTTTTGAGTGATATTTTGATTCGGAAAGAGGAATCTTCAAGAACAGATTTGAATGAGCGTGTAAAAGTTTTTCAGCAAGATATGAACGAGTTTCAGAGAAAACTTCAAAACAATGGTTTTCTATCTTTAGAACGAGCTCAAAGTGAAGAAGGACGTTTAAGGAGGAAAGAACAAGAGCTTCAGGAACTAAATAATCGTTTCAGTAATGAGTTGATGATGGAACAAGATAAAATGAACCGTGAGTTGAGAGATACAATCACCAACTTTCTATCAGGGTACTGTAAAAACAGATCTTATCGTATGGTTTTAAGTAATACGATGGGAGATAATGTGTTATATGCAGAAGAATCTATGGATATAACCAAGGATGTTGCAGCTAAATTGAATGCCAGGTATCAGGCACGTAAAAAATAAATATCTATCAGCATAAAAGAGAGCTGGGAAATATCATCCTGGCTTTTTTTATGGTTTAAATTTTGCTTACAGACTTATTTAAGATGAATTTAGAGATAAAATTGATAGAAAATTATTTATCCAAGCATCCATTGTTCGGAGAAGACTCCTCCATTTGTGATCCCTCGACTCAATGGATGGTGGTAGTGCCTGTTTATCGTGAGGAGAGTTATTTGTTCTCGATGATTAATTCTCTCTTGGATTGTGATCCACCTATGCATCAGGGAGAACTTATTTTGGTTTTCAATAGTTCGAACGCAGATTCAGATGAAGTGAAAGAACTGCAAAAGAGAACAGCTCAAAAAGTGAAAGAGAAGTATGGCTCTCAGCCATTATCATGGGTAAAGATTGTAATTGTGGAAGCTTACGATTTGCCACGTAAACATTTCGGTGCGGGGTGGGCACGTAAAATTGGAATGGATTTGGCCACGTATCGTTTTGCTGTTTTAGATCGGCCAGAAGGAGTGATTCTCACCTTAGATGCCGATTGTTTGGTGAAGAAAAATTATTTTATCGCCGTTGAAGAGTGGTTTTCTCCTCCCCAACGTCAGGGAGCCGCCATCTATTTTGAACACCCCACGCAAGGAAACGATTTTCCACAAGAAGTTTACACGGGCATTACTAAATATGAACTACATCTTAGATACTATTTGCAAGCACTGAGGTACGCAGGTTTTCCGTATGCTTTTCATACCATGGGATCTGCCATGGCAGTTCGGGCAATTGCTTATGCACGGATTGGTGGCATGCCAAGGAAGCAAGCAGGCGAAGATTTCTATTTCTTGCAAAAGCTGATTCCACTGGGAGGATTTGGGGAGATTTCAACGACTGCTGTACTTCCCTCACCACGTCCTTCAGACAGAGTGATTTTTGGAACAGGTGCTGCCATCACTGGCCATTTGAAAGGAACCAACCAAGCAGAAACTACTTACCATCTCATCTCTTTTCAGGATTTAAAAGTGTTTTTCGATCTATACAAAGAGCTTTTTACTTTGAATAGTGAGGGTTATGAAAGTTGGACCTACAACTTATCAGGTCCCTTACGTAGCTTTTTGTTGAATAGCGGTTTTTTTGATGATTTGGATAAATTGAAAACCGCTTGTAGCCGACAGTCGGTTTTTGAGAAGCGTTTTTTCGAGCTTTTCAATGCATTTAAGGTGGTGAAATATCTTAACTACATAGAAGAACACTTCTACGATCGAATGCCCGTTTTTGATGCGGCTCAACAATTGTTGGAAGTGCTGGGTGTGAATACAGATGATTTCTTTACAGAGTCTGAGTTGCTGGAG
>CAZJDS010000431.1:0-1788 GCA_964544795.1 uncultured Alkaliflexus sp.
CTGATAATAGATAGTAAAGTTTCATAATTGTTGAATTAGTTGGTCTTTTATTAAGTTAAAATGCAATATATTATTTAGACATCAAAGACTTTATCAATTATTATGCCATCTCAGAATGAGCTATCCGGAGGTCGCCCAAATAGTGTGTAATTTCATTGATAATCACATCACTGGATAGATCTTCACCTTCAATCATAAAATCTAATTCGTCATTGTAATGCCCCGATGGTCCTACTTTGAATTTTCCTATAGACAATTTTAGCATCCATTTTAGCGGAAAATGAAAGTCTTGTGATGCCATTAATAATAAATCCCACTCCCGATCTATAAAATCATCCATAATGCCTTCCTTTGGCTGATAAAACAAGTTGAGATCTTTGTCTGAGAAAAAAGTGTATATTTTGTCACTTATATAGTTATAATGCTCATCTGGCATGTGTATGTATCCATAAACTCTACACTCTACACCTTTAGCTAAGAAAGGATGAATAAAATTGGCAATACGCTTTCTACTGGCCGGGCCATCAACTTGAAAAAGAACTGCCATGGATTGAACTTGATCTAAATTGATCGCCTTCATTCGTCGACTTCTATTTTTTGCTTTTTGCCTCAGCAGGTAAAGTGCTGATTTTAAACGAGCTTGGTTGAGAAAATTCACAATATTAGGATTCGATTAGTTGAAAAAATTGTTCTTCTGAAAGAATAGTGATTCCAAGTGCTTTGGCTCTTTCTAATTTTGCTGGACCCATCTTTTCGCCAGCCAGAACAAAGTCTGTCTTTTTAGATATAGCTGAAATGTTTTTCCCACCATGTGCTTCTATAAATTCTTTGATTTCATCTCTTGAACGACTAAAAACGCCACTTACCACAATAGACTTCCCTTCCAAAGTTTTTGACAAGTTAGCAGTTTCTTTTATCTCTTGTTCAAATTGAACACCAAAATTCTGAAGATCTTGAATTAATTTTCTATTTTCATCAATTGAAAAATAGGCAATAAGACTTCCAGCAATTCGTTCTCCAATTTCGTCCACTTCCATCAGCTCATCTTTAGTTGCTTTCATAATAGTTTCGATGGATGGCATGGCGGCTACTAATTTCTTAGCTACTGTTTCTCCCACAAACCGAATTCCTAAAGCAAACAATACGCGGTCAAAAGGTACATTCTTTGATTCTGCAATGCTTTGAATAATGTTGGAAGCTGATTTTTCTCCCATTCGCTCCAAACTTGATAATTGTGAAGGTCTTAATTTGTATAGGTCACTTACGCTTTGAACTAAACCTTCGTCGTACAATAGTGAGATGGTTTCCGTGCCCAAACTCTCAATATTCATGGCCTTCCGATGAATAAAATGTTCGATTTTGGCTTTAATCTGTGGCGGACAGTTGGCAGAATTTGGGCAGTAATGTGCAGCTTCTCCTTCCAGACGTATCAACGGAGTATTGCATTCAGGACAATTGGTGATAAATTCTACTGCTCTACTCTCTGGCAGCCGTTTTGTGATATCTACACCTGTTATTTTGGGTATGATTTCACCTCCTTTTTCCAACGAAACCGTATCGTTTAAATGTAAGTCCAGATTTGCAATAATGTCTGCATTGTGCAGAGAAGCGCGCTTAACTGTTGTTCCAGCTAAATAAACGGGTTCTAAGTTGGCAACAGGAGTTACAGCACCCGTTCTTCCCACCTGAAAATCCACAGAAAGTAATTGGGTAAAAACCGACTCTGCCTGGAATTTATAAGAGATAGCCCACCGTGGAGATTTGGCCGTAAACCCAAGTTCTTCTCGT
>CAZJDS010000432.1:0-1785 GCA_964544795.1 uncultured Alkaliflexus sp.
GATGAATCTTTAAAAGATAAAGCCTTATTAATTGATAGTGCTCATATTGAAACCTTTGATGCGTTTGCATTAAACTTTGTTAAAGGCCATGCGTCTTATTTAAATAAAGAATCTAATTTAGAAATATTAGATGATACTATTTTTAATTTCACTAAATTAGAAATAATGGAACAAATTATTTCTAAAATGATGTTAGAAAAAAACATCTTTTTAGAACTCTTTAGTGGTAATAGTAGTAGTGATAATTTAATTAATAATTTAGTTAATTTATATTCTAGTATTAAAGGTGAACATGATATAACGAGTCTAACCAAGGAAGATATTTTAAAAGATTCATTTCTTTTTGATTTTAATGAATTCAAAAAGAAAATAGATGAAGACTTTCTTTATTATAATGAAGATTTAATTGAAACATTAACTACTTATTTTAATGATTTAAATAATAATACCCCAACTATGCAATTTAAAAGCCTACGTAGAAATAAACCAGAATATTTATATGATTTATCTAATGAACTAGAAATATACTTAAATATATATAAAAGTAAAACAACTCCAAGTGATGTTTTATTATATAAAGAATATTTAAATATCTTTACAGAACAAGTAGTTAAAATATTAAAAGAATTTGATCAAAGATTAGAAACCTTTAAAGAAGAAGCTAATAAATATGATTTTAGTGATATATCTGGGTTTGTTATTAAGATATTAGAAAATAATCCTAACATCTTAAAAAGGTTAAGAGATAAGTTTCATTACATATTTATTGATGAATATCAAGATACTTCTAAAGTACAATCACTCTTTTTAGATTTATTAATTAATGATAACCCCAATGTTAAAGCTTTATACGTAGGGGATATTAAACAAAGTATTTATAAATTTAGAGATGCTAAACCGGAGTATTTTATTAATAAAACCAAAGAAGCTAATTTAATTACATTAACTAAAAATTATAGAAGTAGTGGTAAAATAGTTGATTTTGTTAATAATATATTTTCAAATATTTTTACTAATGAAGATTTACATGATATTGTTTATAAAGATAACCATGAAATGGAAGTTGGTAGTAGTAAATATGTAGAAGATTCACATAGTGGTGTATATTTTGAAGAAATATATATAGGTGATGATTATAAAATAAAAGATATTAGAGAAGAAGAAGTATTTACGATTGCTTATAAAATAAAAGAGTTAATTGATAAAAAAATAGTTAAGGATTATAAAGATATTACAATACTACTTAGAAATTCAACTCAGTTTTATTTATATGATGACATATTTAAATATTTAAATATTCCTCTTCAAATCCAAAGAGAAACGTTTGTTAATAAAAATTACTTTTTAAAGGTTTTATCAAGTGCTTTGCTTCTGGCAAAGATAATTAAAGATAAAGATAGTGATGATTATGATAAGTTATTTAAATTTAATTATATAGCACTTGCAAGAAGTGAACTCTTTAATATAAGTGATTATGAAATATATAAATCATTTAATAGTGATTCTAATATTTTTAGCCCTTTAATAATGGAATTAGTAGAAAAACTTTCCGTTTATATTGATGATTATCCTAATATCATAATAATAGACAAATTATTAGAAATATTTGATGTTAAAAATAAGATTATTCACTCTCTTGATTATAAATTAAAAGTAATTGAGATAGATTATTTATATGATATTGCTAGTGCGTTAAATGATTTGAATATTAATAATTTAGAGTTTATTGAATATATATATAATTTAGCATATGATAATCAAAATACTTCAAAAATAAAAGTGTTA
>CAZJDS010000433.1:0-1764 GCA_964544795.1 uncultured Alkaliflexus sp.
ATGCCCCAAAGCTGATTTGGCAATTGTGGAGCTGTTGGTTGCATTATTGCAATGGTTGGTCAATGAGCATGGTATTAGTTATAACGACCAGAAAATATGGCATGAAGACAACTTGGTGAAAATTTTGATTGCCACCATTCGTGATGGAGAAAATGCAGAGATTCACGACGCTGATTATTTGCAAATTTTTGGTGTTAAAAGCTCTTTTGCACTGGCTGGTGAAGTTTGGTTGTCCATTTTGGAACAGCTAAAACCTTCGTTACGAATACCTACATACGACTTGATGAAACGAATCATCCATGGAGGTACATTGAGCTCGAGAATAGTTAAAGCTTTGGAGGGCGATCTTTCAATGAAAAAGATGAGGAGTGTTTATGGAGAACTAGCAGAGTCTTTAGCCAACAACAAACTTTTTAAAGCATAACCATGAAATTATTTCTTTCTTGCGAACATGGAGGAAATCAGATACCAAAAGAGTACTCTTCTCTTTTTAAAGATGCAGATGAGTTATTAATTTCACATCGCGGCTGGGATCCTGGTGCTTTGGAGCTATTTCGAGCGATGCATTCTAAAAACACATTCTTTTCCATATATAGCGAAACCAGTCGCTTGTTGGTAGATTTGAATCGCTCTTTACACCGTCGGACTCTCTTTTCAGAATTGACAAAAGGTATGAATCAACAGGAGAAAGAATTGATTTTAAATCAATATTATCACCCTTTCAGAAATGCTTTTGCCCACGCTGCAGAGGAAGTTGTCTTGAGCGGAGAGGAAATTTTTCATGTGTCGGTTCACTCTTTTACGCCCGAGTTAAATGGGGTGGTTAGAACAGCTGATATCGGTTTGCTTTACCACCCTGCTCATAACGATGAAAAACAATGGGCGATACGATGGAAGTCTGAGTTGGAAAAAGAATTTCCTAACTTTAGAATTCGGTTTAACTATCCTTATTTGGGAAAAACAGACGGTCATGTGGCCAAGTTGCGTAAACAATTCGGCAACTCTTATTCGGGTATTGAGCTGGAAATGAACAATAAATATGCGAATGATCAAACGGTTAAAGAAGGTATTGCCAAAAGCTATCATAGAATCTGTGCATAATATTTGGCCATCTCTTACATCTTTTCGATTTTCGTTTTATTTTCTACTTTTTTGTAATTAGTAATCAACCATTTTTAAATGCAGATATATCCCTGGGGAAACGCTCGACGCTACAACGATTATAGTAACTACTTGCGCACTCATTTTGGTAACAGAGTTCAAAAAATCTCTATCGACGGAGGATTTACCTGTCCCAACCGAGATGGTAGCAAAGGATTTGGCGGATGCACTTTTTGCAACAACGATACTTTTAAACCAGCTTACTGTGAACCCATCTTGTCTATTAGTGATCAAGTCACAAAAGGAGTTGATTTTTTCAAGAAGAACTACCCTGGAATTAAACATCTCGCTTACTTTCAGTCCTACACCAATACGTATGGTGAATTACAGCATCTTATTGATTTATACGAAGAGGCATTAAGCCATCCCGATGTGGTAGGTTTAATTGTAGGTACTCGACCTGACTGCTTGCCCAACGATCTGTTGGATTATTTTGAAGAGCTAAACACACGTACTTACTTAACGGTTGAGCTGGGCATAGAATCTACCAAAGATGAAACTTTGGCAAAGATAAATAGAGGTCATGATTTTGCTGCTGCTCGTGAAGTTGCTTTGCAACTTTCCCAGCGAAATATTAGAGTGGGTGCCCATCTTATTTTGGGC
>CAZJDS010000434.1:0-417 GCA_964544795.1 uncultured Alkaliflexus sp.
TAAACAGTCGTTTTGAACTGGAACCCGCAATTAAGAATATTCCTTTATTACAAAAGTTCATGGACGAGTTAAGGGGTTAGGGAATAGGGGTTAGGGAATAAGGGTTAGGGAATAAGGGGATAGATGTTAAGGATAAGGTTGAGTAAATAAGTAAATGTTCTAACAAACTTTTGTTTTACTGTTAATTATTTAGCGCACAACAATATAAAACATGAAGAATAATATTTTTCAACCCAATAAAAATGGGTTTTATGGTGATTTTGGAGGAGCATTTATCCCAGAGATGCTTATTCCAAACATAGAAGATTTAGAAAGTAGGTATCTCAAAATATTGGAATCGGACTCATTCAAAAAAGAATACCATCATCTTTTGAATGATTATGCTGGTCGTCCTTCGCCTCTTTTTAAAGCAGAACG
>CAZJDS010000434.1:427-1763 GCA_964544795.1 uncultured Alkaliflexus sp.
TCGTCAAAATATAGTGCTGATATTTGGCTCAAGCGCGAAGACTTGAATCATACAGGTTCACATAAGCTTAACAATACCATTGGGCAGATTTTAGTGGCCAGAGAGATGGGGCGTAGTCGTATTATTGCTGAAACTGGCGCAGGACAGCATGGAGTGGCAACTGCGACAGTTTGTGCATTGTTGGGCTTGGACTGTGTTGTTTATATGGGTGAGGTAGATATGGAACGTCAGGCGCCCAATGTAGCACGCATGCGAATGCTGGGTGCTGAAGTATTGCCTGCTACATCGGGCAGCAGAACATTAAAAGATGCTACCAATGAAGCGTTGCGCGACTGGATTGCTCATCCTTTGGATACTTTCTATCTGATTGGTTCTGTTGTTGGACCGTATCCTTATCCCGATATGGTGGCACGTTTGCAATCGGTGATCAGTTTAGAAATTAAAAGTCAGCTGAAAGATAAAATTGGTAGAGAATTGCCCGATTATGTTATTGCTTGTGTAGGAGGAGGATCAAATGCGGCGGGTAGTTTTTATCATTTTTTAGAAGATTCTTCTGTTCAGCTTGTTGGCACGGAGGCTGCTGGTCTGGGTGTGGATAGTGGCGAAACAGCTGCCTCTATGGCGAAAGGAGTCGAGGGCATTATACACGGTAGTAATACATATCTCATACAAGATGATGATGGTCAAATCGTAGAGCCCTACTCCATTTCTGCAGGATTAGATTATCCTGGTGTGGGTCCCTTGCATGCCTTTTTAAAACAGAGCGGTCGTGCTACTTATTTGCCAATTACCGATCAGCAGGCTTTGGATGCTGCGCTTGAAACTACACGTCTGGAAGGGATTATTCCTGCGCTCGAGTCTGCCCATGCTTTGGCGGCTTTAGGCGTGATGAAATTTAAAACTACCGATCAGGTTGTGGTTACTGTGTCAGGAAGGGGAGATAAAGATATGGACACTTATATGAAGCGTTTTAATCTCTGATGCGTGCATTTGGTTTTAATCAAAAATTCTAATATTTCATAAAGAATGAATCATCTGAATCAATTGTTTTCTTCAAAAAAGGATCTGTTGTCCATCTATTTTACGGCTGGCTTTCCAAAATTAGATAGTACTGTACCGATCCTGCAATCTTTAGAAAAAGCGGGGGTGGATTTTGTTGAGATTGGTATGCCTTTTAGCGATCCGTTGGCAGATGGACGTGTGATACAGAGCAGCGGCAGCCGTGCGCTCAAGAATGGTATGAGCTTAAAAGTGCTCTTTGAGCAGTTGAAGGATGTTCGTAAAACTGTCACCATGCCCATCGTGCTTATGGGGTATATCAATCCAGTACTTCGGT
>CAZJDS010000435.1:0-1761 GCA_964544795.1 uncultured Alkaliflexus sp.
CCCAAGAAACTACACCCATACCGCTTTCCTATCTTATAGAAGATGGGTTATCGTCCAATCCTATGGTTAAGAGTGCCCAAAACAGTTTGCATATTTTTCAAAACAACCACACAACCGAGCCTTTTCTACCTTCGTTAAGGGGAACTGCCAGAGTAGAAAAATCATCTTCGGATAGCAAACGAGTATTTAATAATAACGAGCAAGAATTCTTGGGTGCCAAATCAGAGACACGAGGTGCAGGCTTAAATTTCTCTTGGCGACTGTTTGATGGGTTAGGTATGTTTGCCGATTATAAGCGCAGTGCAGCATCACTCTCCATTGCTGAGATGGAGACCCGCAGAGTGGTGGAAGATCTAGTAGTAAACATTGCCACTCAATACTATCTTATTGTCATTCAGGAGCACAGAGTAAGTGCTGCCATCACTTCTATGGATCTTTCCCGTGAGCGTTTCCGAATCTCTCAGGAGAAGTTAAATATTGGGTCGGGTAGTGGAATTGATTTGCAGCAGGCGAGGTTGGATTTTAATGCCGACAGCTCCAGCTTTATGCGCCAGAAGCAGCTTTTGCACAATTCATACATCTCATTAAATAGATTGGTGAATTATCCTTTGAACAACAGTGGATATGTAAATGACACCATTTTAATCGATGGTGCGTTGCTCTTGGCTGATTTGGAGTTGATGACCAAAGAGAACAACTCCGAATTGTTGGCTGCTAATGAAGGAATTGTTTTTTCTAAAGCAGATCTTAATTCTGCACGATCCACCCGTTTTCCAGTACTGGATTTTGTTTCTGCCTATTCCTACAACCGTTCGGAAACGCCTGCTGGTATTGCTACCTTTAGCCAAACAAAAGGGTTGAGCTATGGTTTTGAAGCTTCCATGAACTTTTTTGACGGGTTTAGAATCAATCGAAATGTAAAAAATGCAAAAATTGAATTGGAAAATCGACAATTGGCATTGGAATCGGTTTCACTGAAAGTTCTTTCAGAATTGCACATATTATACAACGATTACTTGGTAAACCTATCCATGATTGAGTTTGAACAGCAAAGTATGGAGGTGGCAAAATCCAATCTCGATTTGGCTCTGGAGAGATACGACTTGGGGCTTATTTCAGGAATCGAGTTTCGTGAGTTTCAGATTAGTTACCTCTCAGCTGTGGATCGTGCCATGGATACGATGTACCAATCTAAGGTGTTAGAGATCTCCCTCCTAGTCTCCAGCGGAAGTATGGATGAAGTGATGAAGCGGATAGAAGGGAGAAGGTAAAAGTAAATGAATGCTATTAAAAATAAAACCTCAATGAATTCTACAAATGATTCGAATCGATGATGGTATGTAAAAGCAACGGTGCAATAAATTCTACGCACCAATCGATTTGATAAAAGTTTACAAAGCCCCCATAGGGGCGCAATCTTGGTAAGGCACAATCCCAATAGTCATAAAAATCCCGTAGGGATGACATCTTAATACCTCCATAAAATGTCGTTCCTCTGGAGCGATTAACGTACATATCAATATTCTTCTGCAAAGACTTCGTACCGTTGGTGCTGCAAAAAATGTCGTCTATGGATTCGGGAATGGGTAAAATCCGTAGTAAAGTTAAAATACAGAATGTAACTTGTAAACTTAAACTTTCTTTCTTTTCTGCTGTTTTATAGAGGTTCTAATCTCTCATAACTTATGATTTACATTAAAAATTGCTATTTTTGCATCTACATTAAACAAAATGACCTTTTTTGTTGTTTGTTCGATAGTT
>CAZJDS010000436.1:0-1759 GCA_964544795.1 uncultured Alkaliflexus sp.
ATTATTCACTTCTCCTTGCAAACATTGAAAAATTGCTGAGTGTTCTGAATCCACAGGTATTAGCGGCGTATTCGTAGAAGCAGCTAAGCCCATCACCAAATCACCCCCAACAACAAGTGCTTCTTTGTTGGCCAATGCCACGGGGATGCGAGCTTCCAAAGCTCTTACAACTGGTATCAGTCCTGAAAACCCCACCATGGCCGACAAAACCATGTCAATAGTGGACATACCTGCCACTTGCGCAATAGTCTCTTCGCCAGCATATACCTTAATGGGCAGTTTTTCAAGAGCCAGTTTTAGCTCTTTATACTTTTCTTTATTTCCAATAACAACCACATTTGGCTCGTACTTTTTAGCTTGAGCAATCAATAAGTCAATATTGTTATTAGCAGTTAAAACTTCTACAGTAAACAGGCTGGGATGATTATCCACCACATCCAAGGCTTGAGTTCCAATTGATCCTGTTGAACCCAGAATCGCTAATCGTTTTTGCATTAATAATTAGTAGTGAGCGGTTTAGTAATTTTAAAATGAGATATATTCAACAGGGTTAAGTGGAGTTCCATTAAACCACAACTCAAAATGAAGATGAGGTCCACTGGTCAACTCTCCCGAGTTGCCTACACGAGCTATCGCTTCACCTGCCTTAACCGTCTGTCCAACCTCTTTGAGTAAATTCTGATTGTGTTTATAAATAGAAATAATATTATTTGGGTGTTGAATCTGAATTACATAACCTGTCTCAACCGTCCAGCCAGAAAAAATGACCACCCCATCCATCACGGCAGATACATGGCTCCCAGTGGCTGCTAAAATATCAACTCCATAGTGATTTTTAGTTTCTCCAAAACCATTAACGATCATCCCTTTTACAGGGCTAAAAAAGAAAGTATTTTCTAATGCCACCGCTTTTACTTGGGGTTGTCGCACGGAAAGATTAAAACGCTCCTCTTTTTCTACACGTGCGCGAAATATCGAATCCTCATGCGAACGAGAAAAGTTCAAATCAGGTGCGGGCAGATTCAAGGTTTCTGGAACTTCATTATTTAAAGTCGTAGAATCCGGGTTCTCTCCTCGTAAAATTGCTTGGAAAGAGTTTATAAATCGATCTCTTCTCTCAATTTCAACAATCAATGAGTCTACTCTTTGCGTATTACGAACAATCAAAAGACGTTGATTTGAATCAGGATAGCCAGGAATATATTCCCTAAGACTGGTAAAAGCAATAAGAAGAGTAACCAAAACAACCAGAACAACACCCAGCGTTCCAAAAATAGTTACCACATTTAATCTTGAAAGACGGAAAACAAACAACTCCTCATACGTCTGTTCGTTAAAAACTGCAAAGCGATATTGATTTCTAAGTTTCTTTAGAAACGACTGCTTTTTATTAGATCTGTTCATTGTTAGGAATACCTTATATTGCTACAAATTTATAAAAATATAATGGATGACTGTCATTTTCACTTGGATTCTACTCACCAAGTAAAATATTAAAAACAATTCTATCATTCTAAACAAAATCTACAAAGAGTAATTCGCTAACAATCAGCAACTAAATGAACTTTAAAAAGTAAAAGAAGCCGATCTCATCAACAAAAAAAGAGTAGCAGCTTGCAATTCAAAAATAAACATCTTATCTTTGCAATCGCAAAAAGATAGAAATAGACTTAAGATATATTGCGGGGTGGAGCAGTTGGCAGCTCGTTGGGCTCATAACCCAAAGGTCATCGGTTCGAGTCCGGTCCCCGCTACTAAA
>CAZJDS010000437.1:0-1752 GCA_964544795.1 uncultured Alkaliflexus sp.
GTGACACTAAAATGTTTGGTGTAAAAGTTAAAACTGGTGATTTTATCGGTATACATAATAGCCAAATAATTATTTCTTCTAAGGACCAAATTAAATCGCTAGAAGGACTTTTAAAAGAGATGGTAGATGAAGATTCTGAAATTGTAACAATCTTCTATGGCACAGATGCTAATGAAAGTTATAATGATACTATCGAGAAATTCATTACTAGCATTAATGAAGATGCGGAAGTAGAATTTATTAATGGTGGTCAGGAAGTTTATTCATATATTATTGCAGTTGAATAAATAAAAGCACTTCGGTGCTTTTTTTCTTGCAGTTTATTCTTATAAATGTTATATTATTTATTGAGCTCGGGTGGTGAAACGGTATACACGCTACCTTGAGGTGGTAGTAGGAATTATTCCTGTGAGGGTTCAAATCCCTTCCCGAGCACCACGGTTAAATTTTTAAATGCTAGCAGAAATGTTGGCTTTTTTTATTTAAATACTAGAAACTAATTTTTTATATTAATTTTTAAAAGATTAGCAACAATCATGATTTATTAATGTCAATATAATTCACGAAATTAATGTAGATATATAGTTTTTAATTAAATATCCATTTTTTTAATAAATTTGTTAATTAACTTGTTAAAATGAATCCTTTATATCTTAATAAAATAATGTTATAATGATAAAAAGGATATGAAATGAAATTAAAAGCAGGGAAAAAAATAAAAATTCATAGTTATAAACATGATGGTTCATTACATAGAGTGTGGATGACTTCTTTTGTAGTAGAAGATACTAAAGATTATATTGCTACCGGTAATCAACATACTAAAGTTATTGAATCAAATGGTAGATATTGGTATACGAAAGAGCCTGCTATATGTTATTTCTTTGAAAAAGAATGGTTTAATATAATTGCTATGATAAAAAAAGATGGTATTCATTATTATTGTAATATTGCTAGCCCTTATTTATATGATGGTGAAGCCTTAAAGTATATTGATTATGACCTTGATGTTAGAGTTTATCCAGATGGTAAATTAGTAGTTTTAGATGAAAAAGACTTTGAGGTTCACTCAGATGATATGGATTATCCCGATGATTTACAAAAAATAATTAATGATTCGGTTTCAGAAGTTAAAAAGTGGATAGAAGAACAAAAACCACCTTTTGATTTAAAAACTATTAATAATCATTATGAATTATTTAAAAATATATATGAAAATAATAAAAACAGGATAAAGAGAAATAGAAAAGCTAAGAAACAATCTTGATGATTGTTTTTTATTAATAGATTTCGCCATTTTACGCCGGCGGTGGTCTTAGACCCACAAGTTTATTTTAGTTTTTAAATCTTAAGGTTCCTGTTTATAATAAAAATGAAGGAATTTACAGACCACTTATGTTTGGCATAACCTTCATTACTCAAATTTTATAACAAATTAATTGAAAAATCAATTAAATTCTAATTGTTTTAAAAATCTATAAAAAGAAGAACTGACACCCCAAGCGAACGAATCACCTGGATGATTAAGTATCTTTTGTTCTTCGAATTTGTTATATCTTTATTTGATTAAAAAATCAACCTATTATTATATATTAAATATAAGATGGTGGTTGATACTACTCTTTTATAAAAAAGTGCCTCAGTATTTAGAGGCATGTCGGTAAACCAACTATTAATATTCTAACATAAACAATTAGTAAAAACAATTAAACCTAACTTTTTTTAAAAAAGCCATAAAAAAAAGAACTGATG
>CAZJDS010000438.1:0-1749 GCA_964544795.1 uncultured Alkaliflexus sp.
AATCTCGATAATCATCCTCCTACAAAAGAGTAAACTACGCCAGTCAAGAGAGCAATTCCATCGTATGGAATAGAACGGTGCGGTCATTGAATAATTCAGATGGCTGCAGAGCAATCTTTTGGCTGATCATCCAAATTGCAACTATAAAAATTAGATGCATTTTCTGTTAATACCAACACACGATCGAAATGAGAAGCACTCGCTTTTATCGTAAAAGGTTTAGTAAACTTTGTAGAAGAAAGAGGAAGAAAAGTATTGATAGAAGAAAGGGAATAAAAAAACAAAGATTGGCAAAATAGAAGTCCATAGATGGAGTCTTATTTATAGTTGGGCGATGAGCCACCGAAAGGATTATTGTCTGATGCAGGAGCAGTAGGGAATGTTTTATAGTAATCTGATTCATTCCTCCCTACATCAAAAGGATTCTCAGGCTCAACTATAGGCCCATCTGAAGGCGCTCCCAAAGCTATATGGTTGTCCAGCTGAATAACTTCCAAGCAGGGCGGTTGATACTGTTTTTTACTATTATTTAGGTTCTCTATAATCATTTCTAATATTGTAAGGTCATTAGGTTATAGGCTCGATAACACCATTACGCAATGCATCGGTTACAAAGATAGTCACGTCTTTTTTTAGTAACTCTTCATTTACGTTATAAGTAGCTAAAAGTTGCAAAATCACCTCGTCTAGTGTTTTTATTCCATCCAAATGTTCTATAATAGACGCAGCAGTATCGTTCAAAGTAATAACGCTAGTCATATCAGCCACATTGTTCACTAGTGGAACCAGCACCATCTCCTCCTGCACTTTTCGAACAACAAACGATTCATTTATGACTCTGTAAACTTGCTTAAAATTCATTTCGTAACAATAACCCAAATTTGGTGCATGCAAAGATAAAAAAAAAAAGGGATCATATAATAATAAGTCTGTTAATAGCTAATATTATTCAATTCAATCTATCAATATTCTCCCAAACGTCTGTTAACTATGATAAAAAAAAGAAAACATTCTCTACTAAACTATAATATTTCTATGGTTAATAAAGTTGAAAAACGAGATTCGTATCGTTATTTTTCATAATACCCATTTAATCTCCTTATGAAAATAACCCCCGTAATTTTTCCAAGCAAAGACGATGCTTTTTTGGTCACTTAGCGCATAGAAACTTGCCCAACTGCAAATCAAAGATATAGAGGGCAAATTGCGACAACATATTTTTTAAATGCTTGCTAAATTTTAGCACCAGCGAATCTATTTCATACAATCTACATTCAAAATAGCCAAAAGCAGTTTATCTGTTTCGCCAAAAAAGTGAAGAAAAATAGAGATTTATAATTCCTCTCAACTTTTCTCCACTTCAATCAACTTCACCTTACAAGGTGAAGTTGAGAATAACTACCTCACCAATTTTTTCGACTTAATTTTTCCACCAGCCTTCACTACAACTAAGTAAACACCAGCAGCCTCAGGCAACACAATAAAAGTTTTATTGGTATTGGCTTTAAACTCGTTTATCTTGGCCCCTGACACATTAAACACTTCTATTTGTCCTGCCCCCTCTTGTAACAGCATTCGATCAATACTCACAATAGCACGGCCATTGGCTCCCGTGATATTGATCAGATGATCTAAGTTGGTCTCTATTTCTGCATTGGATGTTGAAACATCCTCTTCGTCCACTTCTGGATTAAAGCGAATAACAAACCGATCGTGGCTATCTCCTAACTTAGTAGGCTCATAACGATA
>CAZJDS010000439.1:0-1748 GCA_964544795.1 uncultured Alkaliflexus sp.
TTCCCCAAATTAATTGGTGTTAAGCTTACGGGAAAACTGAGTGGATGGACCTCTGCCAAGGATGTGATATTAAAAGTTGCAGGTATTTTGACTGTAAAAGGAGGAACTGGGGCTATTGTTGAATATTTTGGCGATGGTGCTAAAAATCTTTCTGCTACAGGTAAAGGAACTATTTGTAATATGGGTGCTGAAATTGGGGCTACCACGTCAACCTTCGGATACGATGAGTCAATGGCTGAATACCTTAGAGGTACGGATCGAAAAGAGGTAGCAGACTTGGCCAATGAAGTGAAAGAACATTTAACGGGTGATGCAGAAGTATATGCCCAACCTGAAAAGTATTTTGACCAGGTAATTGAAATTAACTTATCGGAATTGGAACCACACATCAACGGACCTTTTACACCAGACCGAGCTACGCCGATATCTAAATTTGCCGAAGAGGTAAAGAAAAACAATTGGCCCAAAGAATTAGAGGTAGGTTTAATTGGATCATGTACCAACTCTTCCTACGAAGACATTTCGCGTGCGGCATCGATAGCACGACAGGCTACTGATAAAAAGCTGAAAACAAAAGCGGAGTTTACTATTACGCCAGGTTCTGAACAAGTACGTTTCACTGTAGATAGGGACGGTTTGTTAGATGATTTTGGTGAAATTGGCGGAGTGGTATTGGCCAATGCTTGTGGTCCTTGTATCGGACAATGGGCACGACACACCAACGACCCCAACAGAAAGAACTCCATCATCACTTCGTTTAACCGAAACTTTGCCAAACGAAATGATGGAAACCCAAATACGCATGCTTTTGTAGCCTCACCCGAAATAGTGACAGCTTTTGCCATTGCAGGTGATCTTACTTTCAATCCTCTGACGGACACCCTAATAAACGAAGAAGGAAACGCTGTAAAATTGGATGAGCCTATGGGATTGCAGATGCCACCAAAAGGATTTGCAGTAGAGGATGCTGGCTATCAAGCCCCAGCTAAAAATAGTAGCAACGTTGAGATTCTTGTGGATCCAGAATCAAAGAGATTGCAACTACTTGAGCCATTTGCGCCATGGGATGGAAAGAATATGATGAACCTAAGATTGTTGATTAAAGCCAAAGGAAAATGTACTACTGACCATATATCTATGGCAGGGCCATGGTTGCGTTTCCGAGGACATTTAGACAACATCTCTGATAATATGCTCACAGGTGCCATCAACTACTTTAACGACACTGCTGATAAAGTAAAAAATCAATTGACTGGTGAATATGAGGGTGTACCTCAAGTGCAAAGACAATACAAAGCTGCTGGAGTAGGCTCAATAGTCGTTGGAGATCATAATTACGGCGAAGGATCTTCACGCGAGCATGCCGCCATGGAACCTCGACACCTTGGCGTAAAAGTTGTGCTGGTTAAAAGTTTCGCTCGAATACATGAAACCAACCTGAAGAAACAGGGTATGTTGGGTATAACTTTCAAAAATGAAGCCGATTACGACAAGATTCAAGAAGATGATATTTTCAACCTCATCGATCTAGAATCATTTGCTCCCGACAAACCTATTACTATTGAGCTGTTACATTCAGACGGAAGCAAAGAAATTATTAAAACTCTTCATACCTATAATGAACAACAAATTGAATGGTTTAAAGCTGGATCGGCGCTTAATCTTATTAAATTAGAAAATGCTAGATAATTAAGAGCTATAACACTCAAAATTAAAGCCCCCGAAGTTGTTGAACCTTTGGGGGCTTT
>CAZJDS010000440.1:0-1748 GCA_964544795.1 uncultured Alkaliflexus sp.
TAGTCTGTTCTCGGAACTTTAATGGTATTGTTTTGTTAGTTATATTTTATATTATACATCTCCATCAGCTTGAGTGTTAGATGTATGTATGGGCGTGAAGTTATCTGCCCAGTGAGATGTAAAGTGAGGCCTTTTTCCATGTAAGGAGCGATCATCATCAAGGCGGATATGTACTGACTGCTCACATCTCCAGGTATTTCTAATTCACCGCCAACCAAAGCGCTGCCAAAAATCCGAAGTGGCGGAAAACCTTCTTTTTCAATATATTCAATTTTGCCTCCCAAAGAGTTGATGGCATCTACCAAAACATGAATGGGGCGTTCCTTCATTCGTTCACTCCCTGTGATAGTCCACTCGCCTACAATCTTAGAGAGATAGGCAGTTAAAAAACGCATGGTGGTTCCAGCAGCCCCTACGTCAAAATGATTGCTATTGCTGTTGAAAGCTTTCAGCATAAGATCTGTGTCGTCGCTGTCAGAGAGGTTTTTGATCGGATAGGGGTTGTAGCTGAGCGCATTTAAGACCAACAACCGATTGCTGATGCTTTTGGATGTGGGCAATTCAACGTCAAATGAGTTTATATTTTGAGGTGCTTTAATCGTTACAGACATAAAAATATGTGGTTATAATTAGGTTTGCAAATAATAGTGAAAGGCTGCTTCTACTTCTTCCTTGGCACAATGGATGTTGATAGCAACATCGCCTGTTTTTTTCAGTAGCGTAAAATTAATTCGTCCTCCTTGATTTTTTTTGTCGTGAGAGATGGTTTCATGTAATTGTGGAAAATCGGATGTTGAAAAATGGAATTTTCCATAGATGCGATTTACATACTCACTAATCTTTTTCACCATTAAAATGGGGAATCCGAGTTTGATGTGTGCAAGGTAAAGTTCTGGTATGAGTCCAAAGGCAACAGCATAGCCATGTAGCACTGGTTCTTTTTTATCCATGGCAAAACTCTCAAAGGCATGTCCGATGGTGTGCCCCAAATTCAATGCTTTGCGGATGTTCTTTTCATGCGGATCGGTGGTGACGTAATAATCCTTTATTCGGATGGATTCTGCCACTAACTCTTTTAACTCATCCATATTTGGATTTGCTATGTCGAAATTTAGCGTGCGCTCCAGCATTTCATCTCCTTTTAGCAAGGCGTGCTTAATCATCTCTGCAAAACCTGAAATGAGATTATTCGCATCCAGTGTTTTTAATAGATTGATATCCACCAATACCTGCTTGGCTTGCATGAAGGAACCAATTTCATTCTTATATCCTTTGAAGTTGATCCCTGTTTTACCGCCTACCGATGCGTCGACTTGTGCCAATAGAGTGGTGGGAATATTGATGAAATCAATTCCTCGTTTGAAAGTAGCTGCTGCAAATCCTCCTAAATCGCAAGGCATTCCACCTCCTAAGTTGATAAGCAAGGAGTGGCGCGTAGCTCCACCTTCGACTAAAAACGCCCAAGCCTTCAAAAGTGTTTCGGTGTTTTTATGGGTGTCACCCGATCCAATAATTAAACATCTGCTTTCATCGATTCCTGGAATCTGTTTAATGAGAGGGAAGCAGAGTTTGAAAGTCTGCTCATCGGTGAGTACAAATATTTTTTCGTTTTCATAAGGGAGAATTAGCTGTGCTACATCTGCTGCTAAGTCATCGGCCATAAAAACACTGGTTTCTTGTGTATGAAGAGATTGCATGTTTGAAATTTCTTTTTAAGATGATTCTTATCTTGAAACGATAAGAAAGTA
>CAZJDS010000441.1:0-1746 GCA_964544795.1 uncultured Alkaliflexus sp.
GATTTATCTTTTCAGATAAAAACTTCCGTTTTGCGTGGCTCTTAAGGATTCTTGTCCAGTTCAGACCAGTCAACAAACTCTTGATTTATAACTGTTGTTTCTAAGGGTTCTAGCCCAGTCTAACACCTCTGTATAAATCTCAGTTATTCAATTTTGCCTAAAATATTTAAGGGAGAACTTTTTTACAATCTAGATTCTGATCCTAGATTTAATATTTTATCTATGTAGCTCTTGACGGTTTTAGCCGAATTCAGTCCCCTATAGATTTTTAATTTATACTCCTATTCCTAAAGGTTCTAGCCTAGTCCAATAGCCAAAATATAAATTGCACAGAAACTCACTTAAGTATCTTATGTTATATCTTCATAATCAGCTGAACATTCAGCTACCATGGATAATCTCTTATCTGGATGATAAGTAATTATTCCATTTGTAATTTCTACCTCTAAATTTGCTCCACACCTAGAGCATTTGATTTCCATGTCACTAAAACTACTTGTAAAACCACTTTTACATAATTCCTTGCCACAGTAGGGGCATACTATAATAAATTTTTTCTTTTTTTTCTTCATCTGCAATCCTTCTTTTCTTATTGCCTTCTAAGTGGATTGGGGAAAGAAAACTACAGATGACTTACTAATCTAACACCCAAGTACCACAGAAGGCTATCATTTTTTTCCTCATCATTAATCCTTCTTTTCTAAGTTTGTTATTAGAGGCTGGCCAATACCAACCCCTAACCTTTAAACAATTTTTAACCCTAGAAATTATACTAGGTCTTTCATAATTTTTACAGCTATTCCTTGAATAGAACAATTTGCTGTCACTATATCTTTCATATTCTTATTTTCTGGCTTAAGTCTTACACACTTATTGCCTTGGTCAAAATATAATCTTTTTAATGTAGTAGTTCCATCTTCCAGTAAAGCAACAACTATTTGACCCTCATTAGCTTCTTCTTGCTTTCTTATAACTACTAGGTCACCATCTTCTATCCCAGCCTCTATCATGGAATCTCCATTGGCTCTAAGGATAAAATAATCGCCCTTATCAAAAAATTTTGCAGGTAAGGATACATAGCTTTCGATATGCTCTTCTTCCAAAAGGGGAAGTCCACAAGATACAGATCCTAAGACAGCCGCTTGTATCATGTCAGTTTCCATCTTTTTAATGGTTGGTGTAATAATTTCTTTGCCATTGTATTCAAGCATACCTTTTTCATTCATTTCTACAAGATAACGATATACAGTACCATTATCAGTTTTTACAGCTTTTGCAATTTCTCTGGTAGAAGGAGAAGTCCTATAATGATTTGTATATTGATTTACATAGTCAATTATTTCTTCCATTCTTTTTGGACTTTTAGTTCTCATTTTCTACCCCCTTTCTAATCACCAACACTTTGTTGGTGATTACTATTATAATATTAATTCCAGATTATTGCAATAGTTTTTTAGAAAAAATAAGCTTAATAATATTTTAAATTTAGGTCTGGCAGCCAGCCCCAAGTAAGTGGTATAATTTATTTGAAAGATGATACAGAAAATACAAATATCAATTTTAGGAGGTCAATATGCTTATAGGATTATTTATAGGAATATGTTTAACCATAACCATTCTCTTTGTAAAACTTTATAAAAATATTACCTTATTTTCTTTTAAGACCTTGGCTTTTGGAGTTGATTTCTTTGTTATATTTTTTTACTCAATATACTTCTTCCATCCCAATGTATCAGTAAAACTTGT
>CAZJDS010000442.1:0-1742 GCA_964544795.1 uncultured Alkaliflexus sp.
ACTACATCGGTTTACTGAGACGATATACAAAGCTTTATTACTTCATTGCTCAGTGGAGTGTTTCCTGAATTGATCTGGATGTATTCTCCAGAAGTGGTGTCAAACTTCACTAATCCCGTTTCAGTTCCAATCCAAAGGATGGTGTCGTTATTGTCTGAATAGGGGTGAATGGTGCAAATGAGATTGTTTTCAAGTAGAGGCTTGTAATTCCCTTTTAGATTGTATCCAGTAAAATCATTCTTCTCATATTTATTGAGACCATCATAAGTTCCAACCCAAATAACTCCGTTCTTAGTCTCGTAAAATGATCGGATGGTATTGTGCGTAATGGAAGAGTTTGAGGTATTATGAAAAGTGGTGGAATTTAGTCTCTCATTATAAATTAAAATTCCGTTAGCTGTACCAATCCATATTTTTCCAGAACTGTCTTTAAACAGGGTGCGAATTACTTTTGAGTCTCCAGTGTTTATTTGCTCTATTTCAAAAGTTGTGATGTTAATTCGTGACAGCCCATTCCAAGTGCCTATCCAAATAAAATTATCATCGTATAAAAGAGTGCTTATGTTGTCAGACGAAATAGAATTGGAATGCCCTTCATTCTGGAAACGCATCATTTTATATCCATCGTAGCGTGAAACTCCTTCTTGAGTTCCTATCCAGATAAATCCATATTTATCTTGTACTATTGAGTTAGTAACGTTGGAGTTCAATCCATTTTGGGTGGTTAAATTTGTGAAAAGATAAGAACCTTGCTTGGAAGCCTTCGTAGAGAGAGGAAATAAAAGAGCTAAACATAAAATTGATTTTATTATCGTTTTCATGATTTGTAATTAGAGAATCAATATCCAGTTTTTTAAATTAATAGTTATCGTTCAAATTTATACTTTTTTAAACAATAAAGGGGGTCTTTATAATAAAATATGGCGATGAGGTATGATTTAAGCAATAGTTCGACTTCTTGCTTGGCGCGCTTTGATTGTTTATTTTGTCGTTTCAATCGCTTATGTAAGATTTTAGCAACTATCTGTAAGATTTGCCTCCACGTTTTATTTAACGTTTATTTACTTTTGTACTATAGATCTAATTGAAATTAAAAATGAAAAACTTAGTATTAACAATGAGAAAGTCTCTGTATGTTTTTATCTCCTGGACGCTTTTAGTGGGAGGAGCCTGTTCAGACTCGAAGAATGATCCTGCACCTGAGCATCCAGATCCCGTCGAGATTGAGTTTCCTGAGTTTGTGAAAGGGGTGGATCTCTCATACGTAAACCAGATAGAGGATCACAATGGCGCTTATTATGAGAATGGACAGAAGAAGGATCCTTTTGAATTGCTTCAGAAAAAAGGAGCCAACTTGGTTCGCTTACGACTTTGGCACAATCCAAAATGGGTAGAGGGTATATATGGAAAAAACACTGTGCTCTATAGTGGTTTTGACGATGTTAAAAGAAGCATCCAGCGTGCCAAAAATGCGGGTATGGCTGTAAATCTTGATTTTCATTATTCTGACACTTGGGCAGATCCAGGCAATCAGGATGTCCCTGAAGCATGGAAATCTATTACCGATATTCAAGTCTTAAGCGATTCGGTATATAATTATACCTATTCTGTATTGAATCGTCTGTTTGAAGCTGGTCTTTTACCCGAAATGGTTCAGATTGGAAATGAAACCAATCCAGGAATAATGATATCTGAAAAGAAATCTTCTTTCCCCAATTTGGAAGTTTATAACGGTCAGTGGG
>CAZJDS010000443.1:0-1731 GCA_964544795.1 uncultured Alkaliflexus sp.
ATTATTTCATCAAACGGCCTCTATCCATAAGAGTAAAACATCTTCTTGCCTTATGTCAATGGCAGTTATCAACTGACGGTTAAATTTTGCACCGTTATTTGCACCAAATCTTTATAGCAAATTATGGCTGCGACTTTGCACAAATTACAAATTCGCACCAACGGGGGTATTTAAAGTCTCAGAAATCATTGCAATATATGAAATAACTTGACAATCTAGACTTTTTCAATTCTTCTAAAAGCTTCTCTGGTTCATATTCATACATTATGACGTTTACTCCTTGTTTAGGCTCAAAAATAAGAATTATATCAATCCCATATTCATTTTTGGAATCATATATAAATATGTTGTTACCCAAATCTCCAGAAACACCTACCTTGTCATATTTCAAAAGTAATTCCTCTTTAAAACGACTTCCTAATCTAGGCAAAGGATCTTCTAAGTTGAAATCTTTGTGAACCGAGAAACTTGTTATTTTATCCTTTTCATTAAAAATAGCAACACATATCAATGAATCATGTTGTGCAGAATAGACTAGCAAGCTGTTACTATCTTTCTTAACGTTATAATCACTTTTTTTAAAAAACAACTCTGCCGCAAACACCTCAGAACCTACTGCAACACTATCATCCAAAGACTTAAGATAGAAGTCATTCGTAACTATCTGCCCCCTAACATAGGAACTCATAAGAAACAATACAAGGATTAAAAGCTTATACATAATTATTTTTTCCCTTTTTTAATTTCGACAATCTCCACTTTATCAATCACTAAATCGCCTATCGTAATCACGGGCGTTTTTCGCATATTGGCTTTCTTTTTTAAAGCATGAATTTGCATATCTATAGGCTTTATATTGTTCAGAAGCCTCTCAATATTATTAGCCTTATTACCCTCATTACCAAACCAATGTTGCATACCAATCCTAAACTCCAATCTATTCTTTTTCCTATGTAATCTTTCCCATTCCCCCTGTTCTGTACTAGTCAATTCTTTCGGCATTCCATTAATCATTTCCTCATAATCTACATCATCTTTACCATTTATCTCTGGATCAAATGGCATGCCATTTTTAGAAATTTGAAAATGAACATGAGGTCCTGTACTCATACCAGTACTTCCAACTAAAGCAATTTGCTGACCATCTGAAACCGTTTCTCCAACTGCAACTAACACTCCTCCCTTCTTAATATGAGAATATGAAGACTTATACCCGTTCCCATGATCAATCACAACCTTATACCCATCCCATTTATCGTCCCAACCAGCAAAAACAACAGTTCCTTTTGCGGCACTATGCATAGTGGCTCCTAAATCAGCTGTTATATCAATCCCTGAATGGAAACTTTTTATTTTGGTAATTGGATGAATTCTATAACCAAAGCCAGAACTATACCTTGTTTTATTCCTAACAATGTGCTTTAACGGAATATCTCCAGGTTCATCTAAATTTGAAATAGGATTAGACGCCATGGTATTATATTTTGAAGAAAACGGGAACACTTTCGGGTCAGGCGTAAGCCATCTGCCTATCCGTGGGTCTAAGGCCCTGAAGAACGTGGTGTATCCTGCTCCGCCCGACATTTCGGGGTCGCGCTCACTGCCCTGGTAGCCGTAACGGTAGGCCTCTGACTGGAAGCTACGGCCTGGCATATCCATGCCATAGGGGTAGTAATCGGTCAAAGATACAATTTCTGCACTACCTGTGCCAGTTTTTTGACCGGTTACTAC
>CAZJDS010000444.1:0-1730 GCA_964544795.1 uncultured Alkaliflexus sp.
CTAAGTTGGCAACAGGGGTTACCGCACCCGTTCTTCCCACCTGAAAATCTACAGATAGTAATTTGGTGAAAACCGACTCTGCCTGAAATTTATAAGAGATAGCCCACCGTGGAGATTTAGCTGTGTATCCAAGCTCCTCACGTTGATTTAGATCATCAACCTTAATTACGACACCATCAATATCGTAAGGAAGTTCGTGTCGTTTAACCTCCCACTTCCGAATAAATTCAATAATTTGTTCAATTGTGGTGCACTGCTCAATATGTGGAGATACTCTTAGTCCCCAGGTTTCCACTCTCTTTAAATTTTTATAGTGACTCGTTGTTGGGGGAGTGTCCATCAAAAGGTAATAAAGAAAACACTCCAATGGACGTTTGGCAACCAATGCGCTGTTTTGCAATTTTAAAGAGCCTGCAGCCGCATTGCGAGGATTGACAAATGGCTGCTCGCCTGCTTTGATTCGCTCATTATTGAACGCGTCAAAGCCCGATCGAGGCATATATATTTCACCGCGTATTTCAAATAGTGGAGGAAAGTCGCCTTGAAGCTTGAGTGGGATTTGGCGAATGGTTCTAACATTTGCAGTTACGTCATCGCCTCTCTCACCATCGCCTCGGGTAACGCCTGAAATCAAGTTTCCGTTTTCATACGTAAGAGAGATCGCTGTTCCATCGTATTTAAGTTCACAGACAAAAGTAGTTGAATGTCCTAACGATCGTTCTACTCTATGAACAAAATCTTGCAGTTCGCTCTCAGAGTAGGTATTGCCCAATGACAACATGGGGTATTTATGAAGGACAGTGTTAAAAGCCTTGTTCAAGTCACTCCCTACACGCATAGAAGGGCTATTGGGATCCTGAAACTCTGGATACTTCTCTTCCAGTAGAGTCAGGTCCTTCATTTTTTGATCGTACTCAAAATCAGAAATTGCAGGATTATTGAGTATATAATATTGATGATTGTATTGATGCAGTTCTTTGCGCAATATTTCAATCCTTTTGTACACTTCGTTTTGTTCCATAAAAAATGATTGTGTTCTTTCACAAACAAAAATACAATTTTATGAATCAAAAAACCTTATACACCCTCATAGAAGCACTTAATAATCATCGGCCTTTTAATCTTTGCGAGTTAATAGTCCTCTCAGCCAATTAAATAACCCTTTAGAAAGGGGCTTTATAGACACTGTTAAAAGTGAAGATAAAATACGAACAGGGCTTAAAGCTGCACGAACTTCAAAAATGGCTAAATCCATCTTACGTCGCGCTAAACGAGCCTCATAAGTCAATTGCATCTTGGTATCGGACAATTTTTTAAACGAATCTATATGTTCATATCTATGGCTACTCTTCATCGTCATCGTATTTTGGAAATAAAAGGTTGATAAATGATTTTATGACTGGTCTCTCAACCAATATTCTTCGAAGCAGATAAAAAATTACCATGACCACTAAATAAAATGATCCAATAATTATAAATCCTAAAGCTAAAGAGCTTAAGATCTCACCCAAATAAAAGGCACCTGCTAAAGAGAAAAACAGCAATACAAAAAAAAGAAGATAAGAAACGCCTAACTTTATACCAAAGCGAGAAGTCGCTTTTGATAAATCTTCCACAATATGAAGTTTTACTAAATCAATGCGCTTGGTGACATATTCCTCAAACTCTTCTTTAACTTCTACTAAATTTTCTTTAATATTTTCTTGAATCATAATTTCAAGTTGTTGGTT
>CAZJDS010000445.1:0-1729 GCA_964544795.1 uncultured Alkaliflexus sp.
TGGAACGCTAATATTGCCATAAGAATAAATTATTTAGAGTACAATTCTACAATCGACTGTTCTTTAATATTTTCTGGAACCTCAGAACGTTCAGGAGCATTTAAAAATTTGCCCACCATAGCGTTTTGATCCCATTCCAACCAAGAATATCTCCGAACACTTGAATTAGCCATTGCGGCTGAAATAACTTCCAATGATTTGGATTTCTCTCTCACACCCACAATTTGTCCACCTTTTAATGTGTAAGATGGAATATTCACGATGGAACCATCCACGGTAATGTGACGGTGTGAAACTAATTGGCGAGCTGCTGCACGAGTGGGAGCTAATCCCAACCGATATACAACATTGTCTAATCTTGACTCTAAAAGAGTGATTAAGACCTCTCCAGTAACACCTTTGCTTCGATTTGCTTTCTCAAAGATATTACGGAACTGTTTTTCAAGAATGCCGTAGGTATATTTAACCTTCTGCTTCTCTTTCAGCTGAACTCCATATTCGCTGATTTTTCTTCTACGGTTGTTACCGTGTTGACCCGGTGGGTAATTTTTCTTTTCAAAAGCCCTATCGGGTCCATAAATAGGTTCGCCAAACTTACGGGCGATCTTAGTTTTTGGACCAATGTATCTAGCCATTCTACTAAATTTTTGATTTTAAATTTTTGACTTTAAAGATTGAATATGACAGCCGCAAGATTATAGAAGGAAGGTTGTTTATAACCTATCCATTATTCAAAATTAAATTCAAAAACTTATGGTTAATAACTAGTAATTTAAAATTAGACCCTTCTTCTCTTCGGAGGTCTACAACCGTTGTGAGGCATTGGTGTTACATCAACAATTTCAGTTACTTCAACACCCGAGGTGTGAAGTGAACGAATTGCGGATTCACGTCCATTGCCTGGTCCTTTCACATACACTTTCACCTTCCTTAATCCTAGGTCATAAGCTACTTTAGCACAATCGGCTGCTGCAGTTTGAGCGGCATAGGGTGTATTCTTTTTAGAACCTCTAAAGCCCATTTTACCGGCACTTGACCAAGATATTACCTGCCCATTAGAATTGGTTAGGCAAACGATAATGTTATTAAACGACGAATGAATATGCGCCTGTCCAAGAGCTTCAACCTTTACAACTCTTTTCTTTTGTGATCCTGACTTTTTTGCCATTTTTCAATTATTATTTAGTCGCTTTCTTTTTATTGGCAACGGTCTTTTTCTTCCCTTTTCGGGTCCGTGCATTGTTTTTAGTGGATTGCCCCCGTACTGGTAAGCCCACACGGTGACGGATTCCTCTATAACAACCAATGTCCATAAGGCGCTTGACGTTTAATTGAACTTCTGACCGCAGCTCACCTTCAGTTTTAATGGTTGAAGAGATCAAGTTACGAATAGCTGTAATTTGCTCATCGTTCCAATCACTAACTTTTAAATTTACATCCACCCCAACTTCTTTAAGTATAGAAGAAGCTTTGCTCCGACCAATACCATAAATGTAGGTCAATGCAATCTCTCCTCTTTTGTGTGTTGGGATGTCAACTCCTGCAATTCTTGCCATATTCTAAATTATTTATCCTTGACGTTGTTTAAACTTCGGATTCTTCTTATTAATAACATATAAGCGCCCTTTGCGACGTACAATCTTGCAATCGGCACTGCGCTTTTTAACTGATGCTCTAACTTTCATATTAGTAAGTATTATTTGTACCTGTAACTGATTCTTCCTTTGGT
>CAZJDS010000446.1:0-1729 GCA_964544795.1 uncultured Alkaliflexus sp.
AAAAACAATAATGTATCACGACTAATAAGAATGCGCGTTGTCCCTTGTGCTCGGCTATGGTTGTAAACTACAGGTTTTACGTGACGAAGTCGCTGATTTCGCTGAGCGAGGTGATAATTTAGGATTCCCAAAATTTACGTTTCGGTTAAAACCGATTTACGATACGCAATGTTGCACGGCATGAATGCCGTGCCTATTTATTAATAAGATGTTTATTTAGAGGCTCCTTAACTAACCCTGGGATTTATCTCAGGTTCTTCTATCTACCTCTAAAAAATTATAAAACCCCCTTGGTACTTGGCAGCTGATCGTTAAATGGATCTTTGCGAATGGCTGCTTTTATGGCTTTGGCCAATGCTTTGAAGATACCTTCTATTTTATGATGCTCATTTCCGCCTTCGGCTTTTATATTCAAATTGCTGAGAGAGGCATCTGAAAAACTTTTAAAGAAGTGTTGAAACATCTCTGTGGGCATGTCGCCTACTTTCTCACGTTTAAACTCCGCATCCCAAACCAACCAAGGACGGCCGCCAAAATCTAAGGATACTTGTGCCAAAGAGTCGTCCATGGGCAAGCAAAAGCCATAGCGATCAATACCGCGCTTGTTGCCTAAAGCTTCTCTAAATGCTTGTCCTAATGCCAGCCCTGTATCTTCAATGGTGTGATGTTCATCTACGTGTAGATCACCATCTACTTTAATAACAAGATCAACTCCTGAGTGGCGCCCTATTTGATCCAGCATGTGGTCAAAAAAGTGGAGTCCTGTATCAATGGTGCATTGGCCAGTTCCGTCGAGATCTAATTCTATATGAATTTTGGTTTCAGCCGTGCTGCGATCTACTGTGGCTGTTCTTTCCGTTTTAAAAAGGAAGTTTGCAACATCGTCCCAATCATCAGAAATTAATGCACAACTTTCAGTCAACCCTTCCTTCTCCAGTTCTGAAATTCCTTTCTCTTTGGATAGAATTAATATTCCTTTGCACCCCAAGTTTTTAGCCATCTCGATATCTGTCAATCGATCGCCAATAACAAAAGAACCTGCCAAGTCATAGTTGCCTTCCATATATTCAGTTAGCATACCCGTTCTTGGTTTTCTGGTGGGTGCATTATCCTCAGGAAAAGAACGGTCAATATGTGTTTTTGTGAATACTATATCTTCTCCTTCAAGCGTTTTTATCATTTTATTGTGTGCTGGCCAAAAGGTCTCTTCAGGAAAAGAGTCTGTACCCAAACCATCCTGATTAGTCACCATCACCAGTTCAAAATCAAGCTTTGATGCAATGAGGTATAAGTTGCGAATGACTTTTGGATAAAACTCTAATTTTTCCAGACTGTCCACCTGATAATCTACTGGAGGCTCGGTAATAATAGTTCCATCTCGATCGATAAAAAGGATTTTTTTCTTCATTTTTTATGTTAGTTAATTATTTCTTAAGGACATTGGCCTTTAACCAAACATCCAAATATCCTGTCCAGTAGGCGATGTCGCCACTGGTTCTGAAACCGAATCCGTGTCCTCCAATCGGAAGAATTATTTTGGTTACACCTATACCTTTGTCTGTTAGGCTTTTTGCATACTTCTCAGTGTTGGCAACAGGAACCGCAACATCGTCAGCCGAATGTACTATTAGTGTAATGGGCGTTTCTCCAGTTACCTGATTTTCCAATGAGAATTTTTCTACGAGTTCTTTACTTGGTGTGTTGCCTAATAAATTTGTTTTGCTTCCTT
>CAZJDS010000447.1:0-1724 GCA_964544795.1 uncultured Alkaliflexus sp.
AAGCAGATGGTGTAATAATATGTTCTTCAACCTTTAATTGGAGAGAAACCGGGGTACTTAAGAATATGTTTGATCATTTGTGTTTTATGCTGCACAGACCATATTTTTATAAGGGTAAAGCACTTGTTATCATAACTACCGGCGGTACAGGCGGAAAGAAAAGTGCTAAAAGTATTTCTTCTACTCTTTACGGAATAGGGTTTAACAGGTGCTATAATACTTCATTTGCTACATATAGTTGGAATGATTATAAGCCTTCCACTAGAGATATCAAGAAAGTATCAAAGAAGGCTGCACAATTTGCTAAAGATGTTGAGACCAAAAAGCTCCACAGTCCGTCATTTATACAGCTTATTCCATATAATATCATGCGTGGAATGGGTCAGCACTATACAAGCAAAAGTGAATATCCAACGGAAGATGGAAATTGGTGGTCTTTTGAGGGACGGAAGAAATATGCATATTTTCCACAGGTTAAATTACCCTTTTACAAAAGATGGTTCGGACAATTATTTTATGGGCTTGGTAAATGGTTGGGTGGAATGAAATTTATGCAAGTATCATATAAAAAGACGCTATAAAATAATCGGAGGTTATACATGAATGAAAAAGGCGAAATAATTATATATCAAACAGACGATGGGACAACTAATATAGAAGTGAAATTGGAGGATGAAACAGTATGGCTTACGCAACAGCAGCTTGTTGAACTTTATCAATCCAGCAAATCTAATGTTAGTGAACATATAAAACATATTTTTGAAGAAGGTGAATTAGACGAATGTGCAGTTGTTCGGAAATTCCGAACAACTGCAGCTGACGGTAAGAATTATAATGTAACATATTACAATTTGGACATGATTATTTCTTTGGGGTATAGAATTAAATCATCTATTGCAACCAACTTTAGACGCTGGGCTACGGAACGATTGAAGGAATATATTATTAAGGGATTTACAATGGATGATGAGCGCCTTAAAGGCAATGGTGGAGGAATATATTGGAAAGAACTTCTTGATCGTATCCGTGATATTCGTTCTTCAGAAAAAGTTTTGTATCGTCAGGTGCTTGATTTATACGCAACAAGTGTCGATTATGATCCGCACAGTGAGGATTCTATAAGATTCTTCAAGATAGTTCAGAATAAGCTTCATTTTGCAGCCCATGGACATACAGCTGCGGAAGTGATTTTTGAACGTGCAGATGCAGAGAAACCTTTTATGGGACTAACTGCGTTTTCAGGAGAGTTACCGGCATTGAAAGATATTGGAGTTGCAAAGAACTATTTGGAGGAAAATGAGTTGAAGATCCTCAATAATCTTGTATCCGGCTATTTTGATTTAGCTGAAATCAATGCCATTGAGCATAGACCTATGTATATGAGTGATTATGTAGCACAATTAGATTCTGTCCTTTCGTCCGGTAGCAGAAAAATTCTGACTGGTGCTGGTTCAGTAAGTCATAATAAAGCTCTTGAAAAAGCAAAATCAGAATATAGAAAATATCAAGAGAACACATTGGCACCTGTTGAAGAGTCATATTTGAAAAGTATAAAGGAAACGGATAAGAAGGTTAAGCCAAAGGTAAAATAATGTGGATATGTTCCCGAAAACCTTAAAACCGTTGACATGTTCCCATGAACATAGACATCAATAATGAACACTCGAGCCACGTTGAGACGGTGGTATTGCTATCAAGAGTAGAGAAGTAAGAGGGTATAAATG
>CAZJDS010000448.1:0-1371 GCA_964544795.1 uncultured Alkaliflexus sp.
TAGGAGCATTATTATGGGTAGCATATGCTTCAGGAGATAGTTGGACTAATAATTTATTAAATAATGTGGGTAATAATGCTTTGATTTACTCTGGTATATATAATATTATTTATACACTAACTACAATTATTACCTTAAGTATTATAAGTGTTTTAATGTTGAAACAATTAAGAAATTTAAAAGAACAACTCCATTCTTCAAAGGAGAGTTATTAATTTATCAATTACTTTTAAATAATCTAATCTAGGGACATATGAAAATTTAATCATATGTCCTTTTTCTTTAAAATAAGAATAAGGAATAGATTTTCTGCCACCGTTTAATGAAACTTCCCAAAGAGGCCATAAATCTTCTAAGGTTATTAGATAATATTCATCATAAGCTTTCCATGCCACAATTAAAAAAGCAATACCTCCATGTTCTTTAACACTTTTTAAATGATTCATTTGGTGTTTATGAATATTAGCAAAAGGCATTGATGTTTTACTAGTAGTTTCTTTTGCATCAAAGTCAATATAATAACCCTTATAAATACCATTAAAGTCTGTGGTTGATGGTTTTCTATAAAATGCTTTAGTTATTTTAGCTTTATTTCTAGAAGGATAAGAAACATCAACTACTTGAATAGGAGTTGGCTTTTTATGGATAACAGCAATATTGTTTTGTAAATAATATTCATTAGTTATTTCAATATCACTTTCTAAGGTTACCCCTAAGTTACTATAATGGTCTTTACTAGTAGTTTTTTTCTTTTTATTTGGATAATTCATAATAACCTCACTATTAATATTATAAACTATATATACTAAAATTTAAAGTTTCTACTTTTTTAATCATTAATTTAATTAATATTTCATTTCATGATATAATTAATTAACATATTTCGAGATAGAAAGGTGATATATTTGTGAGTGAAATTCGTTTTTTCGCTTTAGGTGGTTTAGGCGAGAATGGTAAGAATATGTATGTCGTTGACGTTAATAGACAATATTTTATTTTAGACGCAGGGATTAAATATCCATCGTTAGAACTATATGGTGTGGATGAAATAATTCCTAACTATAAAATGTTGGTTAATATTAAAGATAGAATTAAAGGTATTTTTCTTTCTCATGCCCATGAAGATCATATTGGAGCGGTTCCTTATATTTTAGAAGAATTAAATGTTCCTATTTATGCTACTTCTTTTACAATGGAAATTTTAAAAGATATATTAAAAGATAAAAACTTTGATTTAAGTTTATTAACTTTAAATACAATAACTAAAGATTCTGTCATAGGTGCTGGAAATGTAAAAATTACATTCTTTCAAACAACTCATTCAATTCCGGAGTCGATTGGAATTGTTATTCATACAACCGAAGGTTCAAT
>CAZJDS010000448.1:1398-1711 GCA_964544795.1 uncultured Alkaliflexus sp.
CTGAGTTTTTAAAGATAAATGAAATAGCTCAAAGAAATGTTATTGCATTATTACCAGAATCATTAGGCTCTTTAAATGTTTTAGATGGTAGTATTAATGATGCATTTAGTCATGAAATAAATTCGGTTTATGCAAATGCTAAAGGAAGAATAATTGTTTCTTTATTTTCATCAGAACTTCAAAAAATTCAAAAAGTAGTTGATATGTCGCTAACACATAAAAGAAAAATCGCAATCATTGGTATAAGAACTCAAAGAATTATTGATATTGCAATTAAAAACCTTGAATCTAACTTTTCTTTAACAGCTTTAGA
>CAZJDS010000449.1:0-1703 GCA_964544795.1 uncultured Alkaliflexus sp.
CTTCTTGAGACATTTCAGGAATGGTCAGATCATGCCTCGGAGAAAAACAGATTACTTTACAAATACCTTGTTCACTTTCAGCCTGAAACAACTCATCATCACCGTCTTTTCCAATAGGAGTATCGGTCATGAGAGCTGAAAAATCATTGGTAAAAACGAATGGCCCAGAATAATCTGGGTTGACATGTCCGCCTATTCGCTCATTACCTGGACACAGATAACATTTAGGGTCATATTTAGGTAATTGTTCTTGCTCTCCTTTTTCGACTTGTCCTTGCCAAGGGCGCTTTGCTCTATGCGGCGATACCAAAACCCACTCACCCGTCAGTGCATTAAAGCGCCTGTGTGGATGATCCTCCATATTGAATTTTTGCATAAAAATATTTTTCAAAACTACTCTAATCGACGTGCTCCATCCCCCACCTCTGCAATATAAAACTCCGCTTCGAGACCTGTGCGTGCTTTATATGCTGGGCCAACCTGCTCAATAAATGCGTTTACCGACTCTTCTTTTACTATGCTCACAGTACATCCACCAAATCCTGCACCTGTCATACGCGACCCAATAACTCCCTCTACTTTCCAAGCTTCTTCCGCCAAAGCATCTAATTCTGAACCTGTTACTTCATAGTCATCACGTAGTGAAACATGAGAAGCATTCATCAATTGGCCAAATTCAACTAAATTATGTTTTGACAAGGCATCCATAGCATCCAAGACTCGTTGATTTTCAGTGATGACATGTCGAGCTCTGCGCAATAAAACATCATCTGACAAACGCCCATAAATTTTATTAAAAGTATTAAAGTCTATATCACTTAAGGTTTCATATTTACCTTCAACATTCATCTCTTCTAAAGCCTTTTCACACTCTGAGCGTCGCTCATTGTATTTTGAGTCGGCCAAACGACGTCCTTTATTGGTATTGGAAATCACAATTTTGTATCCATCCAATTTCAAAGGAACTGCCTCAAATTCTAAAGTGTCGGTTTTAAGAGCCAGCGCATGATTTGCTTTACCCATTCCTACGGCAAACTGATCCATGATTCCGCAATTCACACCCACAAATTCATTTTCAGCTCTCTGAGATAACTTCACCATCTCCATCATCTCTAATTGAACGTCAAAAAAATCATTGACCATTACCGAAGTGACCAACTCAATAGATGCCGATGAAGACAAACCAGCTCCATTAGGAATATTCCCACTGTACAACAAATCAAGCCCTTCTACAGAAATACCTAATTGGTCAAACTGATCGATTACGCCCAAAGGATAATTCACCCATGCATCATTAGACTGCTTTGTAGATAATTTATCCAAAGGAATATCCAATTTCAATTCCATATTTGTGCTGGAGAATCGAACTTGGTTAGAATTATTTTTCCGTGCCAAAAGATAAGTGCCAAAAGTTATTGCACAAGGGAAAACATATCCTCCATTATAATCGGTGTGCTCACCAATCAGGTTCACACGTCCAGGGGAAAAAAAAACGGCTTCAGCATTGTTACCGTATAATTCAGAAAATTGTTTCTTCAACTGTGTCAAGTCCATAATATAGTATTTTAGCTAAACTGGTAGGTACTGGTAGGCAAAAATAATAATTGTTTTATAACTATTAGACTCTTATCATAAAATATTTACAAATCATTCATTATTTCAGAAAGAAGCTGATAAGATTTGATTCTTGCATCAGGATCAAA
>CAZJDS010000450.1:0-1688 GCA_964544795.1 uncultured Alkaliflexus sp.
AGTTTCCATAAACCAACCCCGAAAAAGTAATTGCCTGATCTATAAGTGGGAAGTCTGGAATAAAGAGACGTATTTCAGAAGGATCTATAACCAACTGCCGCGCTTCTGATCGAAACGAAACCGCATTTCCATCTGCATCCTCCTGCATCAAAGGAATTTCAAGCACCCCGATGTCAAAAGAGGATTTTTGAGTACGAAAAGCTAAATTATCGATAACAATTTTATCCGTTAACACCCTTCCAGTTGTTTGGAGTCCCTCAATACCAAGACCAATATCTTCTTTTACAAAAAAATTAGTGACCTCAAAGACCAAGGTGTCATTTACTTCAGACTTCCGATTGGCATCAAAATTCAAGTCGCTAACATGCAGCTTCTTATCAGAAAATATGTTCTGATCTAAAAGTATGGAATGACTAAATGTGATGTCGCCCTTATCAATTCTTAGCCCTTTTAAAGAGTAGTGCCACTTCACACTATCGGAGCTGTTTTTACCTAACGAGTCCAATAAAAAAGTAAAGTTCATTTTGTCGCCAACCTCTTTTAGTTGGATCACTGGTTGATGAAAATGAACTTTTTTTAAATAAAGATGCTTGTGTCTAATACTAAAGTCATCGACTCCTGTACGAACCCGATCGGCATAAAAAAGGGTATCTCCTTCTTGATCCAACATTAAAAAACCTGACAAGCGAATTCCAACATAGGGTAAAACCCGAACACTTTTAACACTTATTTCTGCACTTAAATCTTGCGACAAGCGGTTGGTAACAATGCGCACCAAGCTCGTTTGCACACTTGGAATTAAGAGCACAATAGATACTGCAAACGGTAATCCAATTACCATTGCAAGTACCACCAGCCATATTTTAAGTGTTTTTTTTATAAGTTTGTAGCTTTGAAAAATAGTTCAACTCAGAATTCAGTGCGTTTTAACGCATTTTCTTTTCTAACAAAAAAGAGCTGGATTCAGTTTTTATCATAAAAAGATAAATCATTTTCAACGTAAAATTATATTCTTTGATCATTTCGTCTTTTGAATATAATAACTTTGGAGCAAAAGTAATGAACTTAACGTGATCCACCTGTGTAAACAGAAAGGATTTATTGAAACAAATGAAAATATGTCCACCATAATTCTTGGTATAGAATCTTCCTGCGACGATACTTCAGCTGCAATCATCAAAAATGATACCATTTTAAGCAATATCATTGCTGGTCAAAAGGTACATGAAGCCTTTGGAGGTGTTGTGCCCGAACTTGCTTCGAGAGCACACCAACAAAACATCATTCCTGTGGTGCATCAAGCTATTGAAAAAGCAGCCATTGACATGGCAGAAATTAATGCAATAGCATTCACCAGAGGACCAGGTTTGATGGGTTCGCTCTTGGTGGGAACGTCCTTTGCAAAAGGGTTTTCCCTGGCTCGGCAAATTCCACTCATTGAAGTTAACCATTTGCAAGCGCATGTATTGGCTCACTTTATTCAAGAACCCAACAAAACTCATAAAACGCCCAAGTTTCCATTTTTGTGCTTACTGGTGTCTGGGGGCAACAGCCAAATCATAAAAGTGACCAATTATCTGGAGATGGAAATCATCGGGAGCACCATTGACGATGCAGCGGGAGAAGCTTTTGATAAGTGCGCTAAAGTGATGAACTTGCCTTATCCTGGAGGTCCACTCGTTGATAAG
>CAZJDS010000451.1:0-1686 GCA_964544795.1 uncultured Alkaliflexus sp.
AAACATCATCAGTACTGGGGTTCCTTTCTTAGATATTGGGCCTGACTCACGTTCAGGTGCTATGGGAAATGCGGGCGTTGCTCTTTCGCCCGACATCAATTCACAACATTGGAACCCGTCTAAATTTGCATTTATTGAAAGTGAGTCTGGTATTGGTATCTCCTATACCCCTTGGCTTAAAAAGCTCGTAAACGATATTAACCTCTATTATTTAACTGGTTTTTATAGATTGGACGATCTGCAAGTTTTAAGTGCATCACTTCGCTATTTCACATTGGGGGACATCACTTTAACAGATATATCAGGAAATGAAATTAATGCTATAAAGCCCAATGAATTTGCAATAGATCTTGCCTACAGCAGGGTTTTATCCGATCACCTTTCTGGTTCAGTGGCATTCCGTTTCATCCATTCTGATCTTTATCAAGGACAAGAAGATATGGAAGCAGGAAATTCTTTTGCTGCCGACCTCTCATTTTATTATAAAACAAGAGTAAATTGGTTGAACGACGACTCTGAGTTTTCTGCAGGGTTTAACGTTTCTAATCTAGGAACAAAAATCTCCTATACGGGTGGTGACAGAAAACAATTTCTTCCCACCAACATGAGATTAGGCGTTGGTTATTCAACCGAAATAGATGATTACAATAGTTTTACTTTTACCGTGGATGCCAACAAACTATTGGTTCCAACACCGCCACTATTAGAAGGTGGAACAACCTCTAGTGATTATGAAGAGATGTATCATGATATGTCCGTTACAAAAGCTATATTCAGATCTTTTTCTGATGCTCCTGGCGGTGCAAAAGAAGAGCTTCAGGAAATTTGTTACTCTTTGGGCGCTGAGTATTGGTATGCCAAACAGTTTGCAGTGCGTGCAGGTTATTTCCACGAACATGAAAACAAAGGAAACAGGAAAATTTTTACGGCTGGAATCGGTTTAAAATTCAACATGCTCACATTGGACGCATCATACATTATTCCAGTGGTTGCACAAAGTCCATTGGCAAATACAATTCGTCTCTCACTATCAGTTAACTTAGACCAGTTAATAAAGTAGCAATATCATGCGCAAAATAAATTGGCGAGTGGGTATGGGCTATGACGTCCATCAGCTCGCCATTAATTATAAATTGTGGGTGGGTGGCATTGAAATACCCTTCGAAAAAGGATCAGTAGGTCATTCAGATGGCGATGTTTTGATTCATGTAATTTGTGATGCTCTCTTAGGTGCTGCGAACATGCGAGATATTGGTTATCACTTCCCCGACAACGACCCGCAGCTAAAAGGAGTTGACAGCAAGATCCTCCTTAAAAGGGTGATCCAAATGATTCGGGATAAAGGTTACGAGGTCGGTAATATAGACAGCACCATTTGCTTAGAACAGCCAAAAATAAATCCATATATCCCACAGATGCAGGAAGTTCTGGCTAAAGTAATGAATATTAATGTGGCAGATATTTCAATAAAAGCAACCACAACAGAAAAAATGGGTTTCGTAGGAAGAGGCGATGGAATATCTGCTTATGCTGTGGTGATGATCTATCTTAGATAGTGTAAGATTTTAAAAGACAAGACAATGGAAGAGATTTTGGATAAAGTGAAATTTAATGAAATCATAGAGTCTGCCCCCATGGTACTCACCTACTTTTCTCACGACACCTGCAATGTTTGCAAAGTGTTAA
>CAZJDS010000452.1:0-1677 GCA_964544795.1 uncultured Alkaliflexus sp.
GTTGGTGATTTAAACGGCGCTTATTCTCGTAGGATAAACATTCAACATAGGATAATTTATCAAGTATTGGAAAGTGAAAAGGTAGTTAAAATAATTAGAATGTGGACACATTACGAATAGTAGGCAAGAGGGGTCAGTTTTAAAGGGAAAAAAATCCTTTCGAAACCTATGCAGGGATAAATGTTGCAGGGGCATAATGTCCTCCAACAATTTAGATACAAAAGATGATAGCTTTATCCATTTTCAGTAGTTACCAAAGTGGGTAATGATAAGAGCTTATCAAGAACAAAACCTTACCATTAAAATGAGGACGTTTAAACTTCCGTGTAATTGGTAATAATATCCGATAAGGAGATGATTATCAATGAACGAGAAAGCAAACGAACTCGCAAGATTATTGGCGCAGGAATGTGAGAGCATGGAAGATATCCATGCGATGTTAAAAAGTTTATTCGGTGGAACAATTGAAGAAATGTTAGAAGCAGAAATGGAAGAGCATTTAGGCTATGATAAGCACAGTTCCGAGGGGGATTTAAGTGGAAACAGCCGAAATGGTTACAACAAAAAAACGCTTCAAACACAAATGGGGAAAACTGAAATCCGGGTACCGCGGGATCGGAACGGCGAGTTTGAGCCGCAATTAATAGGCAAATATCAGACAAAAAGCAACAATTTAGAACACCAAGTGATAGCCATGTATCAAAAAGGAATGTCCACCCGCGACATAGAAGATCACCTTCGTGATATCTATGGAGTGGATGCATCACCGGCTTTAATCAGCAGAATTACAGACAGAATTCTGCCTCAACTAACAGAGTGGCAGTCTCGCCCGTTGGAGAGCATTTATCCGGTAGTTTTCTTTGATGGAATAGTATTTAAAGTACGAAAGGATTCAAAGGTAATAAACAAATGCGCCTACACGGTTTTAGGAATAAATATGGATGGCAAGAAAGAAATTTTGGGCATTTGGATAAGCGAAAATGAGAGTGCATCCTTTTGGGCTACGGTAGTTAATGAGATGAAAAACAGGGGAGTAAATGATATTTTAATAGCTTGTCACGATAACCTAAATGGGCTATCAACAGCTATAAACAGCACGTTTCCCAAAACGGAGCAGCAGCTTTGCATAATACACCAAATTCGGAATTCAACCAAATATGTTTCATACAAGGATTTAAAACCGATTATGGCAGATTTAAAAAAGATATATCAGGCTCCTAGTGAGGATGATGCGCTATATCATCTTGAAGAATTTGCGGAAAACTGGAATAAAAAATATCCCCAAATTTACAAGTCGTGGCATGAAAACTGGAGCGAACTTTCGGCATATTTTAAGTATCCTGATGATGTGAGACGGCTGATTTATACTACCAACGCCGTTGAAGGCTTTCATCGGATGCTGCGCAAATTCACCAAAACAAAGACTACCTTTCCGAGTGACGATGCCCTAAAAAAATCAATATATTTGTCGATTCTTGAAATTGAGAAAAAGTGGGGATTACCAGTTCGAAATTGGGGAACAATAGTAGGGCAAATAATGATATTTTTTGAAGAGCGGCTTTGCAAAATAAAAAGTGCATGACTTTGGCGGGGGTCAACCCCCGCACCCCCGGAGTTTTTCGGGATTGAAATCTAAGCAATAGAAAAAGCGACCACATAGTGACCGCCTAATCTATT
>CAZJDS010000453.1:0-1673 GCA_964544795.1 uncultured Alkaliflexus sp.
ATCGCCTCATTTTTTTGAGGGCGCAAAGGTAAGAAAAAAATTTATGCAAAACGAAAAGAGTGTTGGAGCCAGTAATTCAGTAATGACCTTTATCTCTTTGGATGATGAGTATGGCAAAAGGTTGGCATAGTTATCTCGAAAAACAGGTTTCTTCCTGCTTTTACAACGGCTCAACAGTTAAACAGAGGTAGGCATTATGATACGTGCCTACCTGATGTATAAGTTCGCCATAAAAAGAGACACTTAACGGACTGGAAGCGGTGCGGCAAATGTTTGAAGCCGCGTACTGCAATCGGCCTTTTGGCACCGCTACGCCATGAAGCCACATAGCCCTTCGGGTCTACAAACGAAAGGCTATGGTGGCAATTGCCCCTTATTTCTTTACAATTTTGAGGGTTTCAACAGAACTTCCGTTTCCAAGTCGCATAAAATAAACGCCAGATTCAAGGTGGTTAGAGCTAATAATACCCTGTGGGTTCAGCACGCCTTGCAGAACCAACTGACCATTTATATTATAAATCTGATAAGTTAAATTTGAAGAATTACCCATTTTGTTTTTGACCACAACTTGATGGTTAAAAGGGTTCGGAAATACTGTCCATTGTTCGTCCGATTTCACTTCAACATTTTCAGATATAGAGGTCCCCCCAGATAATTCAACCATACTAACTTTATCAATATAAACACACGTGGCATTTTTGCCTAAATAGAATTTAAGTTTAGCTGAAGCATCAGTCACAGTAGAAGTGAATGAATAACTGAAATCCTGAACACTCTCCGTCAAGTCTTCAGTTTTCATAAAATGCGTAGTGTAATTGGGTTCATCTTGCTGAACAGAGATATCAAGAACTCTGGCGGCATCTGCTTTGGCCGAAAAAGAGATAACATACGTTTTACCACTTTGAATGGGTGCAGAGTGACGGACTTGCACATGCCAGTTATCTGTTCCAGGATTTTGCGTATTGGGACAAACCTTAAGTGCATTGTTTCCAGACATAGCAGCGTCGGTCACCACCTGCATTGTTCCCGAGGCGCCGCTGTTATTTTGGATTGTCCATCCAGCCAAATCCAAATCAAATTCACCATTCATAATAAGGCCTCTATCCTCTTCTACACCATCACCTGAATGGGGGTACCCAACATTTGGTAAACTGTTCATGTAGCTCTCAAGCCACACCATGGCCGATCGCTTAGTACCGTTAGCATTGAGAAGACCTGTGCCCGTTTTCCAAGTGCTGCCTTCCACATAGCCCCAAAGCGTGATACCGGCGACAGCAGGATGCTCCCAGAAAACTGGAAAAACATTCTGATAACTAAACAATTGCGAGGTCTCCGTGGTAGCACTCCCGGTTAAATCTAATTCAGTTACATAGACGGGAACACCTCCAGAAGACATAAGATCTATACGTGTTCTCAGCACGCTGGTTTGATTGGCCATACCGTCCACATTAAAAGAATGTGCCTGGGTGCCAAAGCCATCAATCAAGCCTCTATCACGCAACACTTTAACCACATCTAACATTTCACGGATCCCATTGGGGTTGTTTTCAAGCTCAAAATCATTCATTACCAATTTTGAATTTGGGAAATATTCCCGAGCCTTTTCAAATAACCAAATCGCCCAATCATAACCTGTTTCACCAGTTCCTCCGAGACCTGCTCTAAAATAGGGT
>CAZJDS010000454.1:0-1663 GCA_964544795.1 uncultured Alkaliflexus sp.
TAGGCGGGGCATTCTCTCTTCTTTCGACATCCACTTTAAGACTTCATCGTCGAGTATTTTTTCAGAAGTGTAAGGCAGCTCAATTTTTGATTTTTTTGCATATTGGGTGAGTTCATTTTTCATCTCTGCACTCATCACTCCGTAAAGGTCAGCGCCGATAACCGAATGATAAAAATAGCCCAATTCGCCCATTTCTGCTTGCTCGTTAAGGTAATCATGCAGCTTTGTTTTGTCAGGCTCCTTAGAGTTGTATTTTCCATAATTCATTTCGCTCCAGCCTTCCATTTCTGGCAGTTTGCGCTGAAACGACCATACTGCATCCACAGTATTGCCTACCTTTGCATGGCAACCCAAACATTGCGCCAGCTCTTCTGTTGTTTGTGGTCGAAGGTCTCCATCTCTGTTCTCAATGTAAGCGGCAAGTATCCACCCTGCATCGTTGTCAATCCACCCTTCTCCTTCCACTCCTATGTAGGAACCAAACCGATCTTCGCTATCTTTCTCTTCAAGATCTTTAAGTCCTACCTCTTTCCATTTGTACATGTATCTGATCTCCTTCACCCTTTTGGATCGGGTGCCCGGAAATTCATATTGAAAATGACTGTTTGCAGATACACCATCCACTTCTAAACCCACTTCGCCGTCTGCATTAAGATCTACATAATGCAGAGGATGCGCAAACTCAGTACCCACAGGGTAAAAACCCTTTTTTACTTCAATGTGTTGCGCATCACCAAAATAATGCGTTTTTTCTGATAGTTTTTTCTTTATGTTTTTTTCCAGTATATCTAAATTCTGCTCATAGAGGTCAATGTTGATCTCTCCATTTTGTGTCATAAAATGAAGTGGTAGTTTGATGTAAATTCCACTTACACTTCCCGTAAATGGAGTGAAGAGGGCGTAAGGGAAAAAGTTTACCGCCCGCCACCCTGTATATTGTTTGTTTTCATCTCGCACAAAACCTTTGTTGTCAATAAATCCATGCATTTTATTGTTGGTAGGATTCTCTTTGTTGTACGGGTACAAGTGATTTGGATTTAGGGAAGGGAAGAGGATAAAGCTTTTGTTGGGTGATTGATTATTTACCCATCTGTCGTTGCCATTTCCACGCGCCATTTCAAAAGCAGGCATCCAGTTGTCATGACGAACATACTCTACATCCTCTATGTCTGGAATGGCTATGCCTTCAGCAGCCAATCTTTTTTCAATGTTTTGTGGATAGATTATATTTTGCCAAAGAATCTTATTGAGACGTGGCGTTGGAAAGTTATATAGTTCCTGATCTTCGGATGAAGGAAATGCATTGCCGTGTCCGATTTTGGCTAAATAGTCTGTGTGACAATACTTACAAGCATTCTGCGTTCCATAGCTGGTTTCAATCCAGCATTGTGGTGGTATTTCGGGTTCTTCATTGTATGAGGGCTTATAATCAGCTCCTGCAATGGTATTGAAATTTTGAGGAACTACTCCTTTGTAGAAGTTCTCTGCGGATATTCGCTGACCTGCCAGTCCATGAGTTTTTAGTTCTCTAATAATTTTATTTTCCGTGTTGCTTAGCTCATTGCAGGTGTATAAGCTCATTCCCGTAACGAGTAAAACAACTATAGAAATAATTTGAATTTGTTTTGACTTTTTCATGGTTTAATCTATTTTGGAGTAGTTT
>CAZJDS010000455.1:0-423 GCA_964544795.1 uncultured Alkaliflexus sp.
ATTTTGTTTGCTAAAAGATTAGCTCTTCTTCCTAAGGGTTTACCTTCTAAAACATTTCCGATTGTATTAAGAGATTGATATAAAAGTAAGGGTGTCCAACCAGATACCATATGATTGGTTAATTTTTGATTTGCTGGCTGTAAGGTATCATTCCAATCACCACCACCATATGCCGGTAAATATTTACCTTTTACAAATGTATTCATTATTTTATTTAAAGTTTTATTTATATGATCTAATAAACTGCTATCTTCATTAACCCATTTGTTTTCTTTGATACTCATATAAGGGACTTTTTCTTTTAAGATGTCAAAATCATTAGTGATTTTCAAATAATCTCCTAAAGCTTTTAAAGGCCAAACAATTATGTCTCCATGAGAATCATGGGCTTGGATAAAGTAATATTCATCATGCATATACCAT
>CAZJDS010000455.1:433-1663 GCA_964544795.1 uncultured Alkaliflexus sp.
AGAAAAAACATTTAGAATAATCTTTCTAACTAAATCATATTTTTGAGAAGCCATAAATAGTTCTAGCGGTCCTTGTAAAACATCCCTAGTTCCCCAAGCTGCTCCATTAGACTGTTCTAAGCCATGAGGCGATGCGTAATGGACTAAAGCATTGTGAGTAAACCAAAATAAGGTATCTTCTAGTTGTGATAAGTTTTCTTTTTCACTTCTTAGCGATAGCTTCACGCCTGAAAAAGAATGAATAAAATCTTTATATTCTAATAAATCTTCTTCAAAGTTAAATTCATAATTAGTAAATTTATCATAAGTACCTTCAATATCAAAAGTTACATTAGATAAATTTTGATATTCCATAACAAACAATCCTAAACCTTTGTTTTCTTCAAATAAAATACTTTCATCACCAAATGTGACTTCTTCTTTTGAAACAATGCGGTACTTTAAATTAGGATGTTTTTCGTAAACAAAATTATTTTCTTTGAAATTAAAGATGGCTTCATTATTGTTAATAACATAGTCTATATTGTGGTCATGTTCATTATTACCCATCACTAATTGATTTGTTAAAAGAAAATTATATGTAATATTATTTTCTGATTTAATATTAATTCTTTGAACTTTATTTTTTAGATTAACAAATGTCGTTATTTCTAACAAGTCATCTTCTAAATTATAATACCACTTCGTATAGTTAATTCCCATTTCATATACATTAGGAGTTTTTAACAATAATAATTCATTTTCTTTTTTAATATATATTCTTAATCCTGAAATAGTTTGTACGTTAAGAAAGTTTCTTAAATCACTATTAAACTTATGGAAACTAGTATTCCCTAAAACTAAATGAGATGAAAACACCCCAAACATCCAATTTGTAGATGCAAAACTGTTTTTAGTGCCATTTAATAAATCACCTGATAATAATATGTGTCCATGGGGTCTAGTAGTATTGCTTTCTTTTATGTTAGTAACTACGTGTGTGTGATTATTAGTAAAAAATGATAATAATTCATTTTTATTGTTTTTTTCAATAAATCTTTTATTATTATATCTTTTATAAAACTTTTTAGATAATGGATATGTTTTTAAAGTTTTAATGTTTAAATTATTAAAACTAATTTTATTATCTAAACTTATATATTTATCATTAACTTTGTGATTATGACTAATTTCGATTTCATTTTCGTATAATCCATCAGCAAAAGTATTTATGCCATCAATAGTTCTTAT
>CAZJDS010000456.1:0-230 GCA_964544795.1 uncultured Alkaliflexus sp.
TGCTTGGACCAATAGCGGCATGTCTGATTCAAAAGTTAAAATAGAATACTCATCGGACAATGCTGAAACATGGAGTTTTATTGATCTTGTAAATAATACAGGCTCTTACAATTGGGTTATAGCGTCCAGCATTACTCCTTCAGAAATGGCTTACATTCGATTGAGCAATGAACATGATGCATCCATTAAAGACTCATCTGCTTTGGTTTTTAAAATAATTAAGCCTTCGA
>CAZJDS010000456.1:240-1655 GCA_964544795.1 uncultured Alkaliflexus sp.
TCTCCAAATGGTGGAGAAACCATTTATAAAGGGCAGCCTAATCTCATTAAATGGGTGAAAGATGGATCTTTCTCTCCCAATGTTAAGATTGAATATTCTGCCAACAATGGAGTGGACTGGACTGTTATAGTTGCCAGTATTGCCAATTCTGAAACGTACACCTGGAATATTGCAGAGGAGGTAATTTCTGGAGATGAATATCAATTGAGGATTAGTGATGTTTTAGATCCCACTATCTCTGATGTTAGTGATACTAAATTTACCATTTCTAATCCAACCATAAAAGTAATTTATCCCAACGGTGGAGAGATCTTATATCCAGATCAAGCTAAAAATATCCGTTGGCAAAGTGTGGCTCTTTCTGCCTCACGCCAAGTGCAGATAGATTATTCTTCGGACAATGGGGCTACTTGGAATGCCGTAGCCCAAACTGGAAATAGTGGTATTTATTCTTGGACTCCCATTGGAGTTCCAGCTACTTCTACCTATTTAATTCGGGTTTCGGATCTGTTAGATCCTACAATTTTTGATGTGAGTGATGAGGTCTTTTATCTTTCAAAACCCATACTTAAAGTTACCAGACCTAATGGAGGAGAAGTTTGGAATCATCATCAAGTTAAAGCTATAAAGTGGTCGTCCGTTGCTTTGGCACCTACAACCTCAGTTAAAATTGATTACACAACAGATGAAGGTGGAACATGGAATGTTGTTGTTGCTGCAACCCTTAACACAGGGGCTTATGATTGGACAATTCCGCCTTCTTTGACTTCGGAGCAAGTTTCTATAAGAATAACTAGTTTGCACGATATTTCTGTGTCGGATGAGAGCGACAGCAATTTTAGCGTTCGCACACCAAAAGAAGGAGATAAGTTTGAAACATCTATTCCTATCGCTTCTTTTCCGTTTACAATCAAAGACACCACCAATTTGTATTCTGATCAATATTCTGGTTCTGGCAATCAGCCTTCACCAGATGTTTTCTACTCTTTTGTAGTTCCTGAGATATCTGACTCCGTAAGTTTATCTATTAATGCAAATTTCCAAGCAATCATTCATGTTCTTTCTGCAGAAAACAGTGTAGTTACTTCGTCTAATAGTGGATTTAGTTATACACTCCACGCAAAAGGATTGATTCCTAAAAACACTTATTATTTAGTCGTTGAAGGGAACAATCAAAGTGAAGGTCGTTTTACCCTAAATGGAAAAAACAACGTGCCCGCTGCGGATTTAACAGTTGAGAATATTACTGCGTCAAAATCAGAAATTGCACCCAAAGACAGCATTACTGTATCGTGGGAAGTGAAAAATATTGGTGTAGGAAAGTCTGCAAGTGATTGGAAAGAGCGAATCTATATGCAGTCATCTGCTGGTGATAACAAAACCTTGTTGAAAGAAGTTGTCTATGCAAACAGCAA
>CAZJDS010000457.1:0-1652 GCA_964544795.1 uncultured Alkaliflexus sp.
CGCAAAACTCTCCCAAGAAAGGTTCGGGAATCTTACGCAACACACACGCAGTTTCATTAAATAGAATTTTAGAAAAGTCTTGCACCAAAGATTCTTTCAACCTGTCCATTAAAATATTTTTGCAAATATATAGTGCATTAAAACTTGTTCAGTTAATAAGTATACACCATTATATTCACCATTTAAAAATAATCTAACATGTCTTACATCAAGCGTATAATCTAGATTTGTATACTTAGACATCGTATGAGCGAAATAATTTCTTAATAAAGACTTATCTCCATAATCAGCTAATAATACATAGTTTTTTGCACTCTTCATTCCTAGTAAGGATTGCCTACTATTGAATTTAATTCTATAAGGTTTTTTCTCATAACTCCAAGTGGAGTTTCCTCTACCTCTTATTTCTAATTTAAGAGGTTCCTCATCAACACCTTGAATAGGATTTACTAATAATGACCCGTCGATATATTCTCGATGTTGGATTTCTTCATCAACATAAATATAAATATCATTAACAAATTTAGATTTTCCTAAAATGATTGTTTTTGTTTTTCTTGTTGATTTACTACCTTTAGTAAATTCAACTATAATTTCCGCTTCTTCATCGTTATATAGATAAGGCAAAATTAAAAAATCATCTTCAATTAATTCATCATTTAAATAATAGGCTAATTCATAATCATCATAAACACTTGGTAGTTTCAAATTAGTGTTAATTTTATTAGGAATTATTTTGTTAATTATTTTTCTTTCGATACTTGAATTATTACATGCTGTTAATATAACCAAAAATAGTGTTGTTATTAAAATATATATTTTTCTCATATATATATTTTAACATATATATAATGTTTTTTATAATTTTTCATTTTTTATAAACATCACCATGTATATAGGTATATATATGACACCTTCCTTAGATATTTCTACATTTGATTTACTTAAAACTATTTTCCTGTTTATTTTACCACTAGAGAATAATTCAGCTTTATCTAAAGAGGCATGTGTTTTGTATGACTTACCTGATTTGACTTCAAGAATTGTAATTCCATTTCGTTCACTAATAATAAAATCCAATTCATTTCTGCTTTTTTTATCAAAATAATAAAGAGGAATTCCATTTTTAACTAAACTTGATGCAACAATATTTTCTGCGAACATTCCTTCGTTTATACTAATATCTCCGTTTAAAATATTACCTTGCAATCCTCTGGCACTTAATGCCGTTAATAATCCTGTATCATGCATATATATTTTATATAAATTTCTCTTTTCTGAAAAAGAAAGAGGAATATCTAAACTATTTAAATTAAAACAATTATAAGCTATTCCGGCTTCTACTAACCATCTAGTAGGAGTATTATATTTCTCAAAGGTTCCTTTTTCTTCCATATGAGCAAATATAAATCTTTTATTTTTTTTATTTAATTGTTCAGGTATAGCATCAAATGTTGTTCTAACTAAAACTCTATCTTTATCTGCATATGTGCTAATATCATTACGATAACCATCCAATAATATGTTTTGAATTCTTACTGTGTCATTAAAATCATTAGACGATAGGAATGTTGATACTACCTTAGGCATTCCACCTACTATCATATATTCATAAAAATGTTTTAATATTGTTTTATGAATAAAATCGTCAA
>CAZJDS010000458.1:0-1354 GCA_964544795.1 uncultured Alkaliflexus sp.
ATAGTAGTTGACATGATAATTCCCTCGAATTTAACCATTTTTGAGGTTTTGTATAGTCCAAATCGTGATTGAATGAAAACAATTTGTGCTTAATCTCTTTATTATTTTTTACTTTAATTGCTGTAAACCCCAGATGTTTAAACTGTTCACTTTTTTGAATAAAACACAATGTATTGCCTAAGTTTTTGATTATTCGTTGTTTACAGCAGTGGTGTTTTTGAATTTTGCTGAGATCTTGTTAAATGTACGTCTTGAATAAGGGAAATGTGATAGTTTTACTTATTTTAGTAATTTGGTTAATATTTGTCATCAAAAAAGCTGCACAGTATATCTCTATTATTAGAAGACTCTATTTTTATCAATGAAAAATAAATATTATGCAAAAAAAACTTCTTTTACTGACTGTTCTTGTTCTTTCGGTAAACAATCTTATTGGTCAAAATGAATGGAAGAACTTATTTAATGGTAAAAATCTTCGTGGTTGGGAAGTACTGAATGGTGATGCTCCATATATCTTGGAAGATGGTGAAATCGTTGGTATTTCTAAACTCAATTCACCCAATACTTTTTTGGCTACCAAAAAGCATTATACCAATTTTGTATTAGAATATGATATGAAAATGGATGAGGGACTCAATTCAGGTGTTCAAATTCGTAGTCAGAGCCTAAAATCATATCATAATGGTCGTGTTTTTGGACCACAGGTAGAGTGCGAAGATTCAGAAAGAATGTGGGCAGGTGGAATTTACGACGAAGCTCGTAAAGGGTGGCGTTATCCACTTGAATATAACCCTGCTGCGAAAACAGCCTTTAAGAAAGGGGACTGGAATACGTTTAAAGTAGTGGCTTTTGAAAATTATATAATGACTTGGATCAACGGAGTTCCTGTCGCTAAAGTTGTGGAGGAGGATGTAGAATCTGGTTTTATTGCACTTCAGATTCATGATATAGGTAATAATCAATCGCTTAAAGGAAAAAAAATTAGATGGAAGAATATTCGTATCAAAGATCTTAATATTGCTGATTTTGAAGAGTATAAAGATATGAGTGCTCCTGAAGTCAGCTATTTGAATAATGAACTTACAGAACAGCAGCAGCAAGATGGGTGGAAATTACTTTGGGATGGAAAAACTACTGCTGGATGGCGTGGAGCTAAGCTGGATCATTTTCCAAAGGAGGGTTGGAGTATTCAGAATGGTATTCTTGCAGTGCATGACTCTGGAGGAGCTGAATCTGAGAATGGTGGTGATATTGTAACTGAAAAGAAGTATGAGGATTTTATTTTAGAAGTTGATTTTCGCTTTTCCAAAGGTGCCAACAGTGGGATTAAATATTTTGTTGATACCGAACTTAA
>CAZJDS010000458.1:1364-1640 GCA_964544795.1 uncultured Alkaliflexus sp.
CAGGGCGCGGGATCATCTATTGGTTGTGAATTCCAAATTCTTGATGATAATTACCATCCCGATGCCAAAATGGGCGTTAATGGCAATCGGACTTTGGCTTCATTGTATGACTTAATTACAGCAAACAAATTAAAATACAACCCACATCTTCCGCGAAGTAAATACGTAAATGGCTATGATCAGTGGAATCGTGCTCGCATTCAAGTTAAAGGTAAAAATGTACAGCACTTTCTTAACGGGATAAAGGTGCTGGAGTATGAGCGTGATACGCAAATG
>CAZJDS010000459.1:0-1130 GCA_964544795.1 uncultured Alkaliflexus sp.
AATTTATTTTTCAATGGAATTTTTAATGGGAAGATTAATTACTTCAAACTTAATGAACTCAGGATATGCCTCAGTCGTTAAAGAAGCATTTGATGATTATGGATTTGATTTAAATGAAATAGAACATGTTGAATCAGACGCTGGTTTAGGCAATGGCGGCTTAGGTAGATTAGCTGCATGCTTCTTAGACTCTGCAGCATCATTAGGTCTTCCATTATATGGAAACTCATTAAGATATAAAAAAGGATTCTTTACACAAGACATTGTTGATGATAAACAAGTTGAGTATCCAGATAATTGGTTAGATACTCCTTTTTACTGGGAAGAAAGAAGAGATGATTTAGCAGTTGATATTCCGTTTTATGGATATGTAAAACATACAAAATTAATTGATCCAGTATGGGTTAAAGCTGTTCCTTATGATATTAAAGTAATTGGTGCTGATAATAATGTAGTAACTCATCTTAGAACTTGGTCAACAAGTAAATCTGATAAACAACATTATTTAGACGAAGATTATTATAAAATGGTTAATGGGATAGATAGATCTTTATATCCAGATGATTCTAAAGAAGAAGGAAAGTATTTAAGACTTCAACAACAATACTTATTTTCATCTGCTGGTGTAATTAGCGCATTTAACGAACATAAAGCATTAGGTAGAGATTTAAAAGATTTCCATAAATATTACACTTTCCAAATTAATGATACTCATCCAACATTAGTAATCCCTGAAATGATGCGTATATTAATGGATAATGAAGGATTAAGCTGGGATGATGCTTGGCATATAACTACTAATACAGTAGCTTATACTAATCATACAATCCTACAAGAAGCCTTAGAAAAATGGGATAAAACTATTCTAAGATCACTACTACCTAGAATATATGAAATTTTAGTAGAAATGAATAAAAGATTTATCGCTCTTTTAGATAATTCCGGTGTCGAAGTATCTAATAAATATTTAATGCGTTTAATAGGGGACACTAAAGTTAGAATGGCAAACATTTCTATTTATGGTTCATTTTCAGTAAATGGTGTTGCTGCCCTTCATACAGAAATCTTAAAACAATACGAATTAAATGATTTTTATAGAATTTTCCCTGAAAAGTTTAACAATAAAACTA
>CAZJDS010000459.1:1140-1639 GCA_964544795.1 uncultured Alkaliflexus sp.
CGTCGTTGGTTATTACATATAAATCATCAATTAACCGATGTTTTAGATAAATACATTGGAACTAGTTATAAAAAAGATTTAAGAGACTTAAAAAAGCTAGAAGAATTTATTAAAGATGATAACTTAAAGAAATTAATTTATGAAATGAAATTAGCTAAAAAGAAAGAATTAGTTAAAGTTATTGAAGAACGTGAAGGAATCCAATTAGATGAAAATTCAATCTTTGATATTCAAATTAAAAGACTTCACGAATATAAACGCCAATTACTTAATATTTTACATGTTATATATTTATATTTAAGACTTAAAAAAGATGAGGAATTTAAAAAGAATTTCCATCCACAAACATTTATTTTTGGTGCGAAAGCAGCACCATCATATGTAATGGCAAAAGGAATTATTGAACTTATCAATAAAGCATCTAAAGTAATAAATAATGATAAGGATACTAATCATTTATTAAAATCATTATTTGTAACTAATTATAATGTTACTTATG
>CAZJDS010000460.1:0-1626 GCA_964544795.1 uncultured Alkaliflexus sp.
TGCCTGATATTAGTCAGAGTCCTGAAATTTTGAGTTTTGTGGAAGGATTTACCGATTTAGGATTTTTATCAACTATTATCTTTCTTATTATAGGAACGGTTCTTACGGTGATTATTCAATCCTCATCGGCCTCGATGGCTTTAACTTTCGTGATGGTGAGCCAAGGTTGGATTGGCTTCCCTATGGCAGCTGCCATGGTATTAGGAGAAAATGTTGGAACCACCATAACTGCAAACTTAGCTGCTTCGGTGGGTAACTTGAGTGCCAAAAGAGCAGCTTTAGTGCATCTTATATTTAACTTGCTAGGTGTCTTTTGGATGTTGCTGGTTTTCAATTTTTTTGTAGATTTAATTGATAAGTTCATCGTGTTTATGGATGGGGTTTCTCCCTCCCAGTTTCCAGCAGGAATTCCCGTAGCATTGGCACTTTTCCATACTGTTTTCAATGTTATAAATGTCTTGTTGTTTGTTTGGTTCACTCCCTTATTACTTAAAATTGTTATAAAACTAATTCCTCAACGAGATAAGGATTCTGAGGAAGACTTTAGATTGAAGTTTATCACCACAGGGATGTTGTCAACTCCTGAGCTCTCGTTACTTCAAGCAAAAAAGGAGATTCAATTTTTTGCGAAGCATACCACTAAAATGTATGGTTTCTTCCGTAAACTTCTATATGAAACCAGCGATAAGAAATTTAATAAACTCTATACCAAAATACAGAAATACGAAGGAATTTGTGACAATGTAGAGGTAGAGATTACCAACTACTTAAGTCAGGTTTCGCAGTATAAAATGAGTGAAAATGGACGGCGCAGAATGCGCTCTATGCTTAAATTGATAGGAGATTTGGAAAGTGTGGGCGATTGTAACTACAACTTGGCGCGAACTGTTAATCGAATGCGTGAAAATAAAATCACATTCAGCGACGAGGCGATGCAGAAGTTAGAACTAATGTTCAATCTTATTGATGATGCATTGGAAGAGATGCGATTGAACTTGCAAAAGGATGAACATGTTATTGATTATAGCCGAGCTATGGAAATTGAAGAGCAGGTGAACAACTATCGCAATCATTTAAAAACAGAGCATTTGGATAATCTTTCGAAGGGCGTCTATTCTTATGAGGCAGGAGTTCTATTTAACGATCTCTTTTCGGAATGTGAAAAGTTAGCTGATTATGTCATTAATGTTTCAGAAGCATTGGAGGAAGTTACTTTTAGAAAATAGATGAGGAAAGCATAAGTAAAGTAATTGCCCTTATTGTTTTTATTAACAATAAGGGCTTTTTTGAAATGGGTGTTCTACAAACCATCTTATTAATTCATAGTTGATTATACTATCTTTTTACTAACTTCCGTTATCAGATTGCATGATTGGGTGTACAACCTTGTTATTTAATTGAAACGGACAGGATGCATAAGATATATTACATGCTGTTTTTCTTAACTTTCTTTTTATGTTCTTCTTCTTTTGTTGATGGGCAGATCAGGTTATTTCAAAAACGAAGTCAGGCAGAGCGAGCTACACGTGATTTGGAAAAGCGCCGAAAGCCTACAGCGCAATTCAATCCATTTAACCCATTGCAAGAGATGGGATCTTCAAATATCTATCTGCGCGATGACTATAT
>CAZJDS010000461.1:0-845 GCA_964544795.1 uncultured Alkaliflexus sp.
TTTATTTGCCGTTTGCTATAAGCCATTCATCAAGCTGCCTTTGCTTTTCAGCTATAACATCATCTATACCTGCATCCTTTAGAGCTTGTATGAACTTCGGCAGCTCCTTTTTAGGATCCACTATCCCGCATTCCAATGACTTCTCATACATTTGAGTAGTATTCATAACCGATGAATACTGAGTTATAACCGGTTCTGCGTCAAACGCAAAGCCAAAGGCAGCAGAAATAGGAACAGCTTCATTTTGCTTTATTATTTTTTTATTGTAGTCAGGATCATCACTGGCAGAATCGAAGACATAAGCCAGCGTACTGTCACCAAATAGCCAGTTGAAGGCTGTATCCCAGCCGGTATTACCTGGTTCGATTCCATCTGCATATCGTATCGTGCCATTTGGATTCTTTACCCAGTGCACGCCCTCTGCGCCAAAGTAAAGGGTGTTGAGCATGTCGGCATCACTATAAAGAAGGTTCATCCACTTCATGGCAGCCTCAGGATGCTTGCTGTTGGGATTTATGCCCTGTGCATAAAAGCCGACGGTTGAGTTAATTGCAGGCTTATCCAATGCTAGTGCGTATGTGTCAAAAGTGATGGCAGACAGGCCTGTCTGTTCGTATGGGCCGTCTCCTGTTTCAAGCACCATGGAGCACATATATGAGAAAACCTTACCTTCCATGTAAAGCTGGCTGCCTATCTCACTGGTGGTCGCCGCATCCTTGGAAATGTAGCCCTTCAAATACCAGTCACGCATGGTTTCTACGATGTCCCTATAAGTATCAAGCTCGAAAAGGTTCTCGATGGTTGTGCCATTTGCGCCTGTAAGTATTCCAATGTTGTCACCAAGT
>CAZJDS010000461.1:883-1625 GCA_964544795.1 uncultured Alkaliflexus sp.
GGCATAGCTTCGCTGTCAAGATCCACATTACCAATAACCGAACCATAGTCAGGAGCAATACAGGTCATCTCCGGCTCCTTCTCCTGAATTACCTTAAACACCTCTTCCAAATCCTTGTAGCTCTTTACCCTGGTAAGATCAATGCCATACTTATCACAAAGATCCTTGCGGCAAATATATGTACAATAGAAAACCTTAGAGCTATTAAAAGGAATGAAGTAGTTCTTGCCATTAACCGGGGCAAAATACAACAGATCGCCAAGTGCTCTCTTGATATCGGTGCCATATTCGTCAACCAGCTCATCGATAGCTTGGGCTTGACCTTTTGAAGCCATGCTGGCAAAGTTTTGGAATGCCACATAGATATCCATTTCATTGTCACTACCACTAATCAATTTCAGGTTTAGCTGATCTTCATAGTTTGACAAATTAACAAATTCAATCGAAGCCTCTACACCAATTTTTTCCCTGCTGATTTCATTCAAACGTTCGATAACCTTATCATAATCAGGTGTTTCACCATAGGCAAAGGTAAGTAATTTGATTTGTTCTATTTCCTTACCTGCTTGGGCATCTTCCTGATCTACTTGTGCATCCTTCTGCTTTGTTTGAACATCATCTGATTGTTTGGAGCTGACTTGTGAATCATTCCTTGAACAACCGCCAACAAAAACAGTAAACAAAATCAAAATAAGCACAAGCAATGCAATGCTTATGGGCTTGAACTTCATTTTAGTCCCCT
>CAZJDS010000462.1:0-889 GCA_964544795.1 uncultured Alkaliflexus sp.
TTAATAACTAGCCAAAAGGTAAAAGATTATATAAATGATAATTATGGATGGGCAGCAATACCAGCGTTTTAATTAAAATAGGGAAATCAAAATTGATTTCCCTATTCTTTATTATGATCTTTAATACTAACAACTTGTTTATATAATAATCCTGAAAACAGTAATATCATTACTAGAAATATAGTGAACTTAAAATATTCAATCCATATACCTATTTTAAAGAAATTAAAGTGAGTTAAATATTTACCTTGATAAGTTTGCTTATTAACATAGCCAAAGTCATTATCAAATTCATTATCACCTTTAGTAATAAAACCTAATTCATCTTCATCTACAATACGGTGAATAATTAACTTACCATAAAAATCATCTTGATAGACGATAATATCGTCTATTTTTAAGTTTTCATATTTAGTATTAGTTAATAATACAATCGAACCGCTACCAAAGGAATCACCATTATTACCATCCATTGAATTGGTTGGTGTGGTAGCGATAGCATAATTAAATATATAAAATATTTTATTTTGGGTTTGATAGATTAAAGAACCTATTGTTATATAACTAAAGAAGATTATAAGTAATACTAACAAACTACTAAAAATTAAACTTATTCTTTTTTTCATTTATCCTTTACTTCATTAACAATTAAATTTATTAATACTTGTTTAGGATAGTTACTTACATTAACTATTCCTAAGTTTTTAGCTAAGATAACTAATTTTACATAAGGTAATTCATTTAATGTTTTAACGTCTTTAGTTTTAGGAATAGAGTTAACGATACTATCTTCTACATCAACTATTTCTTTTTCTATTTCTTTTAGTTTTTGAGTAGTTTTTAGTTCTTGTGCTTTTAATAATTTTTCTTTTTCTTTTAGTAATTTGGC
>CAZJDS010000462.1:899-1612 GCA_964544795.1 uncultured Alkaliflexus sp.
TTTTTAAAGGAATCTACTAAAGAAGCTTTTAATTTGGTTTGTTTAACAAGAAGTTCGGTTTCTTTTTTCTTAATTTGATTTTCAAGATCATTCATCTTAGTTTGAAACTCTTTATCTAATTCTTTAGTTAGATTAGTTAAATGTAGTTCTTCATCTTTTTTAAGTTCTCTTTGTAGAGCGATAATATCATCATGAATCTTATTTCTTAAGACCTTAATTTCATCATCATAAATATTTATTTGAGTAAGTTCTTTAGCTAAAGCTTTTTCTTCTTTTAAAGCTTTTTCGCGTTCTAATCTAAGTTCACTTTCGCCTCTTAGCTTTTTACTAGTAATTAATTTTCTTTTTGCTTGAGCATCGATTAGCTTTTTATCTAATCTTGCTATTTGTTTAAGAAGTCTTCTTTCTTGTCTAATTGAATCTTTATAATCAACTTCTTTAACTTCTCTAATTAATTTAGCGATTATAGCTCTTTCTTTAGCATCATTTAATTCTTTTAATGGATCTGGTTCTTTAATTAATCTTCTAAAGACATCTTCTTCTTCATTTAACTCAAAGAATGATTCATATAAAGCATTAGTTATTTGTAAGGTTTCTCTTAATGCTCTTTTTAATGATACTTCATAATTTTTAGATTGGGTTTCATGATATGAAAGGGCCTTAGTAAAGAGTTCCTTATATCGCAAAACTAAAACATAATAAGTTGTTTCATC
>CAZJDS010000463.1:0-1098 GCA_964544795.1 uncultured Alkaliflexus sp.
GTGTCTTATTTAAAGATGGTAATGGCGATATCTTTGAAGAACAATTTATTGCTTACGGTCAAACTCCTAATAAACCTTTAGGAACTCCAATTAAAGATAAAACTGATCAATATGAGTTTGTTTTCAGGATGTGGGAAACAACGACTATTAAGGTTTATCAAGACTTAGTTATTAACGCTTTATTCTATAGTAACCTAAGAGAATATCAAGTAACCTTTATTGATGAAGAAGGTAATTTATTATCTAGACAAATGGTTTTATACGGTACTGGTGCTTTAGAACCTGACTTTATTCCTTCTAAACCTAATACTAATACTCATGAATATGCTTTTGCTGGTTGGGATAAATCATTTAGTTATATAACCGAAGATTTAATCATATGACTTTAATTAAACGAGTAGTTGGTTATTATGGTGATACCATTATAGAACCTACTAGAAAAGATATTGAAAAACTAAAAGTAGGAACTGATCATTCATACTTTGTTTTTGATGGATGGGAAAATGGTCCAGTTTCAAATACATTAACTCAAAATGAAAGATATTACGCAATCTTTAAAGAAGAATTAAATGAATATAGAGTTATCTTTATTGATGGTAATGATAATTTATTTGATGAGCAATTGGTTAAACACGGTGCTAGTGCAATAGATCCTGTAGGAATAAAAGGTAATCCAATTAAAGATCCTAATGAAAAATATGAGTTTATATTTACAGGATGGGATGTATCCTTTGATGAAATAACTAACACTTTAACTTAGAGCACTCTTTAATCAAGAATTAAGACAATTTAAAGTAACATTTTATGTTAATAATAAAGTCTACGACATTATTTATGTAGAGTATGGTGAAAATGCTTATAACTTAGTTGGAACTCCTGTTGTAGTAGGTTATTCCTTTAATGATTGGGATAAACTATTAACTAAAATAGTTAATGATACTGAAACTCACGCAATTTTAAGAGCCAACAATATAACAATAGATTTTGAAGATGGTTATTTAGACGGTGAATTAATTCCAGTCGAAGGCGATAATATGAAACGAATCGTAAATAAGTTTGGTGAAGAAGTTACATTACCTAAAAATACTTATACTAGAA
>CAZJDS010000463.1:1108-1612 GCA_964544795.1 uncultured Alkaliflexus sp.
GGATATGTATTTGCTGGTTGGATAAATCATGATGATGACACATATATTTATCTTGATGAAGCTACTTTTAAGATTACTGAAGTTAACTACTTACTTAAAGCATATTGGGTACCAGAAGATTTATTTATATCATATGAATTAGATGGTGGTAAACAAGTAGGAATTAATCCTTATAGATTTACAGTTTTAGATGAAATTGTTTTAAACCCAGCCCAAAAAGATGATCATAAATTCTTAGGTTGGTTATTGACTGATTGTGAGGAAGAATTTATTAGTGATTTTATTAGTGAAATAGAACCAGGAACGATATTTGCTAATATAACCTTAACAGCAATATATGAATATGATGGATATATACAATTAAAAGATGAAGAAGATCGAGAAAGGAAACAACTAGGAATGTTTTATGCAGATATTGAAAACTCAATGATTCCAGTCATTGAAAGAGACCCTGATTTTGGAGATTTACCTGTTTACTTATTAGGAGTCTTCTTAGGTCAAACA
>CAZJDS010000464.1:0-1606 GCA_964544795.1 uncultured Alkaliflexus sp.
TGTAGCAGGTGAAAAGGGAAGTGGAAAAACTACTTTTCTTCTCCATTTTTTGACTATGCTGCAAAAGAAAGAGTTTAAGATAGGCGGTTTTGTGGCTTTGCATAACTTCGAGGACGACAGCTATTCGATTAAGAATATTGCAACAAATGAGGAGATTCCACTTATGCAAAGAGAGGTTCCTTTGGAGCAGGAATTCAGTTCTTTTGAGCTTTTCCCAGAAAGCGTGACAGCTGGCAGTAACTGGATAAATGAATTGCTTATACATCCAACAGATGTTGTGGCAATAGATGAAATTGGTAGATTTGAATTGATGGGAGACCTTTGGAGCAAAGGTTTTACTAAGCTTGTAAAATCGAAAATGCCATTGATTTTTACAACCAAGACAAAATATGTAGAACAGATATTAAAAAAGTGGAATATAATCCCTGCTCTTGTTTTTGATTCTTCTGATTTTGAACATCCCCAAAAAGCATTTGATCAGATGATGAGGTTTCTTTGATAAATATCTTCAAGCAGTTAAGTATAGTTGCGAAAAATCCTTAATTTGCATAGATGAATTTAATACAATCAGATATAACGGGCGTAGTTCTTGCTGGTGGCCAAAGTCGGCGTATGGGCTTTAACAAAGCTGAAGCAGAAATGCACGGCGAGTCTATGCTTGCCCGAATGATTGACAAATTAAAAAGTGTGGTTCCTCATATTATATTGAGTACGGGTGCCATGACTTATCCTAATATTCATTTTTCACAAGTAGCTGATGAATATCCTGGTTGTGGTCCATTAGGCGGAATTTATTCTGCATTGAAATTTTCTACTATGTCATTTAATCTGGTCGTATCGTGTGATATACCCTTGGTTTCAATATCTTTACTTAAGTATATTTTAGCCCAAGCTATCGAAGGCAGTGCTCTTATCACTGTGCCTGTTGATCATGACGGTCAGGTTCAAATGATGTGTGCTGTATATCATAGAGATATTTTACCATTTGTGGAGCAGCAAATAAATGCTCATAAATTTAAGATGAAAGATTTATTAGAGTTAGTTTCTGTGGAGTACATAAAAATACCCAGAGAACACCCACTTTACCAAGAACATGCTTTTATGAATGTAAATACACCGAGTTCTTTACAAGAAGCCCGTATGATATGGAACAGTCAACAGGAATAGTTAACGACAAGTGGATCAAAGCTTCGGTGTTAGCTGGATTATGGGCTGGCATCGAAATTATTGCGGGGAGTTTTTTGCACAATCTGCGTATTCCTTTTTCAGGTACTTTTCTTACGTTGATTTCCATTATGCTGGTCATTGGTTTTTTTCAAATATGGCCCAAGTATGGAATTATCTGGCGTGCAGGGTTGATAACTGCGCTCATGAAATCCATTTCTCCCAGTTCTGTTATTTTGGGTCCTATGATTGCCATTGCCATGGAAGGATTTGTATTGGAACTTGTTGTTCGTCTTGCTGGAAGAAATATAACAGGATATCTACTTGCCGGAATGTTCACCATGGTGGGCGTTTTGACGCATAAAGTTGTGCGGCTATATTTACTTTTCGGTTGGGATATTTTTCAGATTTATGAGGAGATGTTCATTTTTGCCACCGAAAA
>CAZJDS010000465.1:0-1604 GCA_964544795.1 uncultured Alkaliflexus sp.
ACTATTTCAAGAACTCTTTTAGGTGTACCAGCGACATGAGCCCAAGCCCCTTCTAATGCGATATAAGCATCATTAGCTTCAGCATAATTAGCTAGGTCTTTAAAGATACGGGTAACGATATCTAATTGTTCCTGTGTATGATTCTCTGGCATATATCCCCAAGGAGATCCCATTAGAGAACCAGTTTCACTACCAACATATTTAGCATTTAGCTCTTTAGCTATTTTTAAATGGTTTTTAAAATTTAAAATACCTTTTTCAACAACTTCTTTATCAGGATGAACCGGATTAAAATAGGCACCTAACATAAAAATTTCTGGTTTAAATTCATTTTTTAAAGGATTTAAATTTTCAAAATCGATTTCTTCATTTAAAGCCTTTTTAAAAACTAATTGAACACCTTTGAAGTTATTTTTAATAACTTCATTAGATAAACCTTTAATATCAAATTTTCCTAAGTCATGAGCCCTTATTCCAATTTTATTCATCGAATTCTCCTAAATAACCTAATGATCTAGATATTTGTTTTCTTACTAACAATAAATCATTTAATATATCTTCAATATTATCATCATTATCTGGTAAAAAAAGATCAGATATAATTAAAGCACCAACAACTCTATTTTCAAAGTTTTTAACTGGAACAGCAAAACTTCTTATATGATTAGTAGAACCACTTAGCATAGTAATATAAGGAGCATCGGGTTTTCCATTATTATCATATGTTGTATAACAAATACCGGCTATTTCTTTATCTAAACCATAAAAAATTGAACCTACATCAGTTTCTGTCAATATTTTTACATTTTTAGGCACATGTTTTGCAATATATATTATTTTATCAGCAACTCTTTTAGCTAATTGTACTGTATATCCTGTTTTTTCAGAAAACTCATTTATATGAGGTGCTGATACTTCAATTAAACTAGAATTCTTAGTATATACAGAACCAATTGCATACATTCTAGAACCAATCACATAGTTTTTTAAAACGGGATTTTTATAATATACAGCATCATGGCTATATAATGTTTGTAATATATCATAAGCTGTTGATTTTGGGATTTTTAAAGCCCGATGTATTTCTCCTAAAGTCATTCCTTCAGGGTTTTTAGAAATTAATTCTAAAATTGATATTATTCTTTTTACTGCACCATTTTCTTTCATACTAAATCTCCTTAAGTCTTTATTAAAATAACATAATTAATCGTTAAAATAACCGATGTCTATTATATTATACCATTTTAATGAATAATAATAAAGTTTTAGAGTTATTTTCTACTTAAGGAAATTAATTTTTCTAAAGCTTTATCTTCTTCTTTACTACGGTATCTTTGACCACTTTCTTTATCAAAGAAATGAGCTTTATTAGTGTTAAAGAAAAGTCTTACTTTATCTTTAATATTAAAATGAACAGTTTCATCTATTTTAGAAATGATTTCGCTACCATTTAATTTGAAATAGACATTAGTATCTGCACCTAGTATTTCTGAGAATGTTACTTTAGTATCTAAATATCTACCTTCAATATTTTCTATTTTTTTAATATCAAAAATATGAATATCTTCCGGTCTAATTCCTAAAATTAATTCTTTATCATATAA
>CAZJDS010000466.1:0-921 GCA_964544795.1 uncultured Alkaliflexus sp.
TTATTAAAAGAACAATTAAAATTGAAGAGAATGAAAATTTCATATGATTATAATTCAATGTCGTTTAGTTAAGGAGTCTTCCAAGAGGCTTGATTTTATTGCATTTATTTTGAAAAAAAGTTCTTTGAAAAGTTTATAATTCGCATAAGGATGTTTATCTTGTAAGGGTATATAGGGGGTAACCCAAGTGTTAACCACAAGTCAGATTATCGAGAAGAACTAACGGAAAATATCGACTATGAAATTGAAAACCAACAATTTATCAGCCGTTCAAAAGACGGCAATGAAGGGGTGTTCACTCGTGACCGAAAATTACCGATCAAAACTATAATCTTACTTGTGCTTAAATTCAAAAGTTCTATACAACGAGAGTTGGATCGCTTTTACAAAGAAGTAACCCAAAGTGATTTCAACATCAGGGCGGTGACTAAAAGTGCCTTTACTCAGGCAAGAGCAAAATTAAATCCGTGGGCTTTTAAACGGCTTAACGAGGTTGCTGTAAATTCCTTTTACGATGGGGCAGAATACTACGTGTGGCACAATATGCGGTTATTAGCCGTTGATGGCACCCGACTTGTTTTGCCCAATCATCCTACAATTATCGAAGAATTTGGTGTTCATCAATTTGGTCCCAAAGCCGACAGCCCCCGTTCATTAGCTATAGGATCGATGTTGTACGATGTTTTAAATATGATGACCATCGATTCACAAATAGCACCTTATTCATCGAGTGAGCGGGATTTATTAATGCAGCATTTGGATCACGTTAAATCTGGAGATTTGTTATTGCTCGACCGAGGATATCCTAGTTTTTGGTTGTTGTTTTTGCTCAAGGCTAAGGGTATTGAGTTTTGTGTCCGCCTAAAAGACGATTGGTGGCTAAAAGTAAAAGAGTTCACCGAGAGTCTTGATAAAGAAAGG
>CAZJDS010000466.1:931-1602 GCA_964544795.1 uncultured Alkaliflexus sp.
CTTTTCTTTGCCGAAAAAAGATAGATCTAAACTCAAGGATTTCCCCCATATGTTGGATACCGAAATAACTTGTAGATTAATAAAAGTTGAACTCGAAAATGGTGAAAAGGAGGTGCTTTGCACTTCGTTGATAGATACTCAAACGTACTTACATAAAGAGTTTGAAGAACTCTACCATTACCGTTGGAACGAGGAAGAAGCCTATAAATTATTGAAAAGCCGCATTGAATTGGAAAGCTTTTCTGGTAAAACAGCCCGTGCTGTAAAACAAGATTTTCATGCAAAAGTATTCTTGATGACCTTGTGTGCAGCTTATGCTCACCCCATTGAAGAAAAGGTAGTTGCAGAATACAAAGCTGACCAGAATAGAAAGCACGACCAAAATATCAACCGAACCAATGCTATAGCAAATACTATGGATATTTTGATACCGATTTTTATTAAAAAGAAATGCAAAGAGGCTTTACAGGCTTTTGATAAAATAGTAGAAGATACGCGAGAAATTATCAGACCAGGGAGAAGTAATGCTCGAAATAAAAAACCAAAGAAACTTTACTCAATGAATTACAAGCGATTATAAATAATCACTAACTAAACGACATTGATTGCGGATTGTTAATAGCCGCTTTTACAAAATGTTTGTATTAATTTATCATTACGTTTGTTCTCTT
>CAZJDS010000467.1:0-1602 GCA_964544795.1 uncultured Alkaliflexus sp.
CCATAATTTATATCTGCTATATAAGGTACATAGTTTAAAGATATCTGTTCAGACCAAGTAGAGTCCATCATTGCTGGATTGTGCACCAGCATAGAAACATCATTGCCAACCATTCCCACTTGATTGCCGCCAAAAGTTGCCATACGTGCCGACTGGGTTAGGTGTAATAGACCATACATAGTTTCTCCACCCCGCTGTGCTTTTAATACAGTAAATAGAGATATAAGAAAAAAAACTCCAACGATTCTATAAAACATCTATTTTAGCTAAAATAATACAACAACCTAAACCGATTAAGTACGGCTATCCCATTTTTAAATAACGTATTCCACTATAGAGTAGTACACATCTGCTTTTAAACGCATTATTTGTTATAATGTTGTTTTAAACCTTCTACAACTTCTAAAACCGCTGGGCAAACCAGTGTGTTATAATAACTCAATTTCAAAATCTGATAAAATCGTCTTCGATTTGTGTGTGGATATTCTCTGCATGCTCGAGGTCTCTCTTCATAAATCATACAATAATTATCGTCCATCAAAAAAGGGCAAGGAGTCTGAGTAAATACATAATCGTCCTCGCTATCTAATTTTAAATAATTCTCTACCATTTCTGACGGCTTAATTCTAAGCCGTTTTGAAATACGTTCAATATCTTTGTCTATAAGAATAGGACTTGTTGTTTTACAACAGTTCGCACAAGAGAGACAATCAATATGATCAAACGCTTTATAGTGCAGTTCTTCTGTAACGTTATCTAACGTAGAGGGTCGCAACTTTTTAAGACGCTCAAGAAACTGTTTGTTCTCTTGAGCTCTGTTTTTTGATTCTTTATGAAAACTAATTAAAAAATATGGCGCCTCTTGACTCATGAATACAAAAGTAGGAAAAAGGATCAGATATAGTTAAAACTTTAAACATACAGGCTGACTAATCTCAACCTTATTCTCCAGTAAAGTTAGCTTCCCCGACTGCATATTTCGTTTGTACACAATAATATTACCCCCATTTTGGTTCGCCACAAGAAGGAAATTGCCGGTGGGATCTTGAACAAAATTTCGTGGCCAGCTTATTTCATCTTCTAATGATTCAACCACTTTAGCACCATCCGCATTTACTGATAAAGTATAAATACGATCAATTCCTCGAACCGAGGCATATAAATTTTTCCCATCCTGTGAAAAATGTATATCTGCAGCCAACGACCCACTTCCTGTAGAGTCGGGCAGTAATTGTATTGATTGAACTAAGTTGGAAAAAACACCTACTGAATCTAATTCATATAAATTAATGGTAGAGTTTAACTCATTAAGCAAGGCCATTATTTTGCCTTTGGGATGAAAAGAGATGTGACGAGGTCCAGATCCTGGTTTCACAGCGATATAAGTCTTTACCGTTATTGAATCACCTCCCAATTGATACACTCTCACTTCATCTGTACCCAAATCAGCTACATACACAAATTCACCCATCAAATCAGGAACAGCAGAATGAACATGCGAAGATTCCTGCCGATTTAGAATAGGTCCCGAGCCATGATGCGTAAATTGCTTCATTCTCTCTTTATGAAGATGCCCTTGTGGACTGTAAGGAACAAAAACCA
>CAZJDS010000468.1:0-1591 GCA_964544795.1 uncultured Alkaliflexus sp.
GAATCATCTTCTCTAAAGTCGTATCGATAGACATCACCCCCTTTTTCTGGTGGCAGATTCACTTTTGGGTTATCCGTCCAATTCCCATAACTATTGGGTTCATAATGTAATTCGCTCCCTAAATTTCCGTCTACACGCATCTGTCCATCGCGATGAAAGCTGTGTGGGTTTTTAACGGCTTTAGGTGAGTTAACTGGTATTTGATGGTGGTTTACACCTAGACGATATCTTTGTGCATCGCCATAGGAAAATAAGCGTCCTTGCAACATACGGTCGGGCGAGAAGCTAATTCCCGGTACTACACTGGCAGGATTAAAAGCTGCTTGTTCGATGTCAGCAAAATAGTTGTCTGGGTTTCTATTTAATTCGAATTCACCGACGGGTATAAGTGGGTAGTCCTTTTTTAACCACATCTTGGTTAAATCAAAAGGATTGTTTTCCATAGCCTCTGCCTGCTCTTCGGTCATCAACTGTACATAGACTTTCCATTTTGGGAACATCTTTTTTTCAATGGCTTCATAGAGATCTCTTTGATGCGATTCTCTGTCCATTCCAACAACCTTTGCTGCTTCTTGATCCGTTAGATTACTTATCCCCTGCTGCGATCTGAAATGAAACTTAACCCAAGTACGTTTATTATCACCACTGATAAAGCTATATGCGTGAGAGCTAAATCCATGCATATGTCTATAAGAAGATGGAATTCCTCTGTCACCCATAATAATGGTTACTTGCAAAAGTGCTTCTGGCAGCGATGACCAAAAGTCCCAGTTGGTATTTGGGCTCCGCATATTTGTACGCGGGTCTCTTTTAACAGCATGATTTAAATCAATAAATTTCATGGGATCTCTAAAGAAAAACACGGGCGTGTTATTTCCTACCAGATCCCAATTGCCTTCTTCGGTATAGAATTTTAGCGCAAACCCACGAATATCTCTTTCTGCATCTGCGGCTCCTCTTTCACCTGCAACTGTTGAGAAGCGAGCAACCATTTCCGTCTCTTTGCCAATCTTTGAAAATAGATGAGCCTTAGTATATTTTGTGATATCATGCGTTACAGTAAAAGTTCCAAATGCACCCGAACCTTTTGCGTGCATCCTACGCTCAGGGATAACTTCACGATCAAAGTGGGCCATTTTTTCTAAAAACCAGGTGTCTTGCAAAGAAATAGGACCTCTTTTTCCAGATGTCATCGTGTCTTGATTATCTGTCACTGGAGCTCCTGCTGCTGTTTTCAGTTGAGGGTTTTTTCCTTTGGTTTGGTTTCTACTCGGAATAGGATCTCCTAAATTATTTTTGCTCATAGGGTTTTTCTTATTCATGTCATCTGTTTTCTTATCCATATTTTGCTTTTTAAATTATTAAATGTATTACCAGCACTCCTCTTAAGCCCAAACCTGAACGTTGCTTCTTTATGTCATCTAACAAACACACTATTTGCCAGCAGTTGATTTTGTTTATGGTTCCAGTGTAGCTTGACATTCTGAATGATGAAGAAGTGCAAGCTATTTACATAATCTCACTTCTTCTATTATTTCTTATTCTTTGGGTGTCAAATCGTAAAGTAGATTATCTAATGCATTAATATCAG
>CAZJDS010000469.1:0-921 GCA_964544795.1 uncultured Alkaliflexus sp.
ATAAAATAATTAATGATATGGTAAGAAAACATTTGGTAAAGCATATGTACATTGCAGATCCTGCGGTACATGTTTTTGAGGGGAAGCTTTTTATCTATCCTTCGCACGATGTTGAAGCGGGTATTCCAGAAGATGACTTAGGTTCGCATTTTGATATGCGAGATTATCATGTGTTCTCAATGGATGAAATTGATGGAGAAGTGACCGATCATGGAAAGGTGCTTGATGTTAAAGATATTCCTTGGGCAGGTCGTCAACTTTGGGACTCTGATGTTGCTCATAAAGATGGTAAGTATTATCTCTATTTTCCATTGAAAGACAAAACAGATATTTTCAGATTGGGTGTTGCCGTTAGCGATCGCCCCGAAGGTCCATTTGTTCCTCAGCCAGACCCAATCAAAGGGAGTTACTCCATCGATCCTTGTTTGTTTAAAGAGAAAGATGGAACCCACTACATGTATTTTGGTGGAATTTGGGGTGGACAGTTGCAACGTTACCGTGACAACAAGGCACTTGAATGTGGTGTTTTGCCAGCCGATGATGAGCCTGCACTTTCTCCTAAGATTGTAAAAATGGCAGACGATATGCTCGAGTTCGCAGAAGAACCAAAAGACGCTGTTATCTTAGATGAAAATGGGAATCCTTTGTTACAAGGTGACACGCATCGTCGTTTCTTTGAAGCTGCATGGATGCATGTTTACAATGGAAAGTATTATCTTTCATACTCCACAGGAGATACACATAAATTGGTGTATGCCATTGGAGATAATCCTCACGGTCCTTTTACTTATCAAGGTGTTATTTTAAATCCTGTGAAAGGTTGGACTACGCATCATTCTATTGTAGAGTTTAAAGGCAAGTGGTATCTGTTTTTCCACGATGTCGAGCCTTCAGGTCAAACACATCTACGCAGCGTGCGTT
>CAZJDS010000469.1:931-1587 GCA_964544795.1 uncultured Alkaliflexus sp.
TTAACTATCTCCCAGACGGTAGCATTGAAACAATAACAGTAGATTATAAATAATTGAAGCTTAATTAGTAAGTTTTGAAAAAGCCCTAATTCCTTTTGGAGTTGGGGCTTTTTTGTTTGGAGTTCGACAGGCTCAATTAACCTCTTTATTTCAAGTTTCTCTTTTTCTGTTGTTTCCATATTTACCAATACAATCTACTCACAATGATGTTGTAGGTTATGTCATTGATTGAAGTTTTACATAGGTGAATGAAAAAGCTGCCTCAAAAATAATTTGAGGCAGCTTTACAAACTAAAAACTAAAATCAATTATTTATTTCTGTTCAAAACGGATGTTGTCGATGCACATATTCACCATCCCAGGATCTCCTGCGGTGGCCAAACCGAAATCGGAATCGACATTTTGAACATTGGGTATCTGGTTTGTCCCATATCCGTTATCATCCACAAAATCTGTTAAAGGAATAGTTACTGTATACCAACCATCTTTATTCTCAAAACCAGGAATTACTGCCCAGAAATCTCCATCCGTACCTTTCAGGCGAAATTTGAAATCTTGAGTTTTTCCACCCAAAACATTTACATCCATCTTAATAACCCAATCGGCAACGGTTACGCCATCTGTTTTTAAGTCATTTTTCCCATTTCTCCAGAAGA
>CAZJDS010000470.1:0-1582 GCA_964544795.1 uncultured Alkaliflexus sp.
AGTGAAGGGACTATTGAATTTAACGGAAAAGACTTGCTGGAGTTGTCTCCTGAAGATCGTGCAAGAGAAGGGGTGTTTCTTAGCTTTCAATATCCAGTAGAAATTCCTGGCGTAAGCATGACCAATTTCTTGCGTGCTTCCATCAACGAAATTCGCAAATACAAAAATCAAGAGGCAATGTCAGCCAGCAGTTTTTTGAAACTAATGCGCGAAAAAAAGGAACTTCTCCACGTCGATCCAGGGTTGACCAATCGTTCGGTAAACGAAGGATATTCTGGCGGAGAGAAAAAAAAGAATGAAATTTTTCAAATGGCTATGTTAGATCCACAATTGGCCATCTTGGATGAAACAGACTCAGGACTGGATATTGATGCACTTAGAGTTGTGGCAGATGGTGTGAATAAATTACAAACCAAAAAGAACTCAACGGTTCTTATTACACATTATCAAAGACTGTTGGACTATATTGTTCCCGATCATGTACACGTTCTCTTCCAAGGAAAGATTGTAAGATCTGCAGGTCCTGAGTTGGCTAAAGAGTTGGAAGAAAAAGGGTACGATTGGATTAAAAAGGAGTACGATGAATAAAAATATGACCATAACAACAAATAAATCTACCTATGATGAGCTGTTTTTGCAAAACAGAGCAGCCGTTGAGGAAGGTGCTTCGCCTATTGTGAATAAAGCCAGAGTTTCGGCTTTGGAAGCCTTTAAAAAACTGGGTGTTCCATCTTCAAAAGTAGAAGCTTACAAATACACCGATCTGCAACCTGAGTTTTTAAGAAATTTTCAAATCGGACTTAACGGCTCTGGTTTTTCCGGCAAAGTGGAAGAGATCTTTACTTGTGCTTTGGATGCATTGACTGCACATACTGCCTCTTTGGTAAACGGAAAGTTTATTTCCTTTGCAGCAGCCGGCGAGCTTCCAAAGGGAGTTGAAATTGGCAGTTTTGCTCAGCTTTCAGTTAAGCATCCTGAAATTTTGGAGCGATACTATGATAAAATGGCTCCCAGTGAAACCGACGGAATGGTTGCGCTGAACACTATGTTGGCGCAAGATGGAGTATATATCCACATACCTAAAAATATAGTGCTTGAAAAACCTATTCAAGTGGTGAATATTTTGACGGGTGAAACAGACAGAATGGTAACTCAGCGTAACTTCATTTTAGCCGAAGAAAACGCTCAAGTGAGAATATTGTTTTGCGACCATTCTTTAACTGCACAACGGTATTTGGTTAATACCGTTACTGAAGCACAGGTAGATGAGTCTGCTCATTTTACACTAACTAATCTTCAGAATCATCACAACGGTGTGGTTCAGGTGGGCGGATATTTCTTCAATCAAGAGAAGCATTCTATGCTGAATGCCAACTATTTTACGCTTCACACAGGAACAACTCGAAATAATATTACTGTTCGAATGGGCGGTGAGAGATCAGAATGTCATGTGTCTGGACTTTATCTTATAGATAAAAATCAACATGTGGACAACTTTTTGACCATTGATCATGCGGTGCCCGATTGTGAAAGCAATGAGCTTTTCAAAGGAGTGATGGACGATCGAAGTGTAGGTACATTT
>CAZJDS010000471.1:0-1575 GCA_964544795.1 uncultured Alkaliflexus sp.
CGCATTGTGCTCCATTTTCCAACCATCCTTCACCATTAATCATATTAGCCAACTCTCCAACGGTGAGTCCATGAATCATTGCAATTTTATGAAAACTTACGTCGGATTTAAACTTATCCTCTTTCCGAACAGGTCCATCTACTTGGTCCCCATTGGGGTTTGGTCGATCCAAAATAATGACTTTCTTATTATGGTTGGCTGCCAATTGCATTATGCGATGCATAGAAGTAATATAAGTATAAAAACGAGCACCCACATCTTGCAAATCAAAAATTAAGAGATCTATTGAATTCACGATTGAATCAACTTTCTCATTTTTTCCATAAAGCGAATACAAAGGCAATCCTGTTTTTGAATCCGTTTCGTTGCTCACTTTTTCTCCTCTCTCAATACTTCCACGAAAACCGTGTTCAGGAGCGAAAACAAACTTTAACTCCACCCCCTCTTTTAGCAAAACATCCACAAGATGTTCCTCTCCCACTACGGAAGTTTGATTCCCCATTAACCCTACCTTTTTCTCTTTTAACAAAGGCAGATACAATTCAGTCTGATCTGCAGCCGGAAGGATTGAGTTTTGTACAAATATTTTTGGATTTGATTGAGGCATTCCACACGAAACGTGGATTAAAAACCCAACAAAAAAAAGAATTACAAAATTAAATTTCATCAAAAAAGATATTTTAGAAATAATCAAAAAAGAGCTTGGATAAGGAGATGAACTAAACCTTCCTTCATAGCAATTATTATACAAAGATATATAAATGATCAGGATTAAGAGTAAAGTTACCAATGTCATTTGAATACTGGAAATCAAGTCATTCTATTGATAACAATAGCGGTAAACAAATACAATAAATACTATATATGTCCTTAAACACATCCTAAAATAAAATTCTAAAAATTACTTATGCTATCTTTGCAGTAGGATTGGTAGGAAGCAGAGATTATACCTCAAATATCCACTAATTAAATACTACCAAGTAATCAGAATTCTCTTAAAAATAAATAACCAAAGCATAACAAAAATAAAAACAGATGAAGAACCTGAGAACAATTGCAAGTATCGTAATTGCATTGATGATTTTACCGTTGCAAGCTCAAATAAAGCAAGCAGTTTTAAATCAAAGTAAAGTTAGTGTAACAGGCACCTCAACCATACATGATTGGGAGATGGAAGTGAATAACTACAAAAGCACAGCTAACTTAGTAATTAATGAAAATGTGATAAGCATTTCAAAATCCACCCTCAACTTCAAAACAGTTGATCTAAAAAGCAGCAGTTCGGGGCTGGATAATAAAGCGCATGAAGCTTTGAATGCCAGCAAATACCCCACCATCAGTTTTATACAAAACGGAGATGTGTCTGCAACCCTTAACGGAAATAAATTTAATGCTACAGTGGCAGGAAAACTCACAGTTGCTGGGCAAAGCAAACCAGTAGCACTAAAAACAGAAGGCGTTATATTGGCAGACGGAACAGTGAAAGTTAAAGGAAGCATCGACAAGAAAATGTCTGAATTTGGAGTAACACCGCCAAGAGCCATGATGGGCGCAATAAGATCGGGCGACGAAATA
>CAZJDS010000472.1:0-1567 GCA_964544795.1 uncultured Alkaliflexus sp.
CGCGTGTTCTTACAATTACCGGAGCCTTTTGCCCTCCTGCGGTACGCCATAAAGTTGTCGCCAAATCGTCGCTCATTGTTTGCAAAGCATAAAGCAGATAATCGAAATATTGAATTTCTGCAATGGGGCGTAATCCTCTTAATGCCAGGCCAATTCCTTTTCCAATAATAGTAGTTTCACGAATTCCTGTGTCAAAAACCCGTAATTTGCCATACTTGGCTTGCAAACCTTCCAAAGTTCGATTGACTCCTCCTAAAAGTCCTATATCTTCACCAAAAATAAGAACTCTCTTATCCTTATTTAGCACACTGTCGAAGTTTTCTAAGAGCACTTCGCGTCCATGAATCATTGCAGGTGATTCATCGTAGTGAGGATCTACAACAGGCACCTTCAATGCAGAATGAGCTGATTCGTCATAAAGTCGATCATTGTATTTCTCATAACACATCGCACGATAATTGTTAACCCATTGCCTCAAATCAACTTTTAACCCATCTTTTTTAGCACAACTAAAACAGACGTTTCGTAAAATTTTTCTCGCTGCACTTAAAATCTCTTTTCGATTTAGGGTCAAGGCTTTCTGCAACTGAAGAATTATATCATCAATCGCTTTCTGTCGCGTAGGGTCACAGAAACATTTATTTGAGGCTACCAACTGAATCAACTCTTCGCGCTCTCGCTTAAAAGGAGACATATACTCATCAAAAGCTTGGTCACGGGCTAATTTTGCTTCTATAGATGCTTCCTTTTCAATTGATTCTATCTCTTCAACGGTTGCGATACCGGTTTCAACCATCCACTTTTTCATCTGCGGAATACAGTCAAACTCTTCCTCCCACTTCAATCGATCTTTTGATTTGTATCTTTCATGTGAACCGCTGGTGGTATGCCCTGAAGGTTGAGTTAATTCATCAACATGAATCATCACAGGGGTTTGTTCTTTTCTACATCGGGCAATTCCATCTTTATATGCCTGACATAAACCTGCATAATCCCATCCTTTCACCTTGTAAAAATGCATACCCGTTTTATCACGTGCCGATTTCTCAAAGCCGGCTAATGCTTTTGTTATACTTGCTTTGGTAGTTTGTTTATCGGTTGTAACCGAAATGGCATAGCCATCATCCCAAATTGAAACAGCCATAGGAATTTGCAATACGGCAGCTGCATTCATGGCTTCAAAAAAATGTCCTTCTGAAGTACTTCCATCACCAATGGTGGTAAAAACAACTTCATTGCCGTTGTCACTAAATTTGTTTAGATCTTTTAATGCAGGATTGTTTCGATAGATTTTGGAAGCCAATCCCAAACCTACAGAACGAGGCATCTGTCCAGCCGTTGGGCTAATATCAGATGAAGTATTCTTAGTTTCAAGCTGTGATTTCCAGTTTCCATCTTCATCAATAATCCGTGTAGCGAAATGATTGTTGAAAGATCTCCCACCATTATCTGGATTAAGTTCTGTAGAAGTCTGCCCATATAATAAAGCAAAGAAATTCTTTGGTGTGGTCATGCCAGCCATAACGTATTGGCGGTCGCCGTCTAAACTTGTAACCAGAATGTCTTT
>CAZJDS010000473.1:0-1559 GCA_964544795.1 uncultured Alkaliflexus sp.
AATACTATTATGTTAGATTTGTGTCGTGACTTTTGGACGTATGTGATGATGGACTATTTTAAGCAGAAAATTAAAAAAGGGGAAGTGGGTTCAAGTGCAATGCCACATAAAGTGAATCCTATCGACTTTGAAAATGCAGAAGGTAACTTAGGTATCGCCAATGCTATTTTCGAACATCTCTCTTCAAAATTACCTGTTTCAAGATTACAACGTGACCTTACCGATAGTACAGTTTTAAGAAATATTGGTGTTCCTTTAGGACATTCTATTATCGCTATTCAATCTATACAAAAGGGATTGGGCAAGTTGTTGTTGAACGATTCGCAGCTGGTCAAAGATTTAGAGAACAACTGGGCGGTGGTGGCAGAAGGCATCCAAACAATTCTGCGTCGTGAGGGTTATTCTAATCCTTATGAGGCTCTTAAAGAATTAACCCGTACAAACGCTGTCATTACGAAAGAATCCATTGGGCAATTTGTTGATGGATTAGATGTTTCGGAGTCGGTGAAAGATGAACTTAGAAGAATAACTCCTCAAAATTATACAGGCGTCCATCTTCTTTAACTTGAGTCGATATGTTTGATTTATTCTGTTTTCTGGAAAAGAGGCAGAGAAACTCCCATTGTTTATCTATTTTTGGACTTTTCTTAAATTAAAAGAAAAGTAGTCAAGTCTTTGTATTTATAATTAACATCTCTCGATGAAAGAATTTTTTAAAATTGCCTGGAGTTTTTTGAAGCCTTACAAGCATCTTTTAGGATTAAACTTCTTTTTAAATCTTCTGTCGGCAGTATTTGCCGTTTTTTCAATTGCAATGATGATCCCCATGCTGGAGATAATTCTTATGCAAAATGAGGAGATTTATACCTTGCAGCCTTTTGCTCCTTCTGTAGATGTATTAATGAATAATTTGTACTACTATATTACTTATTTTAAAAGCACTTACGGTCCTGGCTGGTCCTTGCTTTTTGTGGGATTGTTCTTAGTGGCTGGTACTTTGTTAAAAACAGGTACCGCTTTTTTGGCTGGATATACGAGTATTGGGATCCGCAACGGTGTAGTGCGTGATTTGCGTCATCTTATTTATGATAAGATTATACGCCTTCCACTCTCATTCTTTAGTGAAGAGAAAAAAGGAGATATCATCTCTCGTTCCACTGGTGATGTGCAAGAAGTGGAGAACTCCATTATGTCCTCTTTAGATATGGTTTTGAAAAATCCCATTTTGATTTTGGTCTATTTAACTACAATGATGATTTTTAGTGTTCAATTAACGCTGTTTGTATTAATTATGCTTCCTGTGGCTGGACTAATTATTGGTCGCATTGGTCGTAGCTTGAAGAAAAGCTCTATGAAAGGGCAAATTAAAATGGGCGTTATTTTGGGCGTTTTAGAAGAGACTTTGTCAGGATTGCGCATCATTAAAGCATTCAATGCAGAGAAGCGCATGAATAAGCGTTACGATGTTGAAGTGGAAGAGTATCGAACCATTATGAATCGGTTGATGCGTCGTCGTGAGTTGGCACATCCAGTTAGTGAGTTTTTAGGTACCATTGTAA
>CAZJDS010000474.1:0-1525 GCA_964544795.1 uncultured Alkaliflexus sp.
CCTCCCCCATCATCCCAAACGGTGATTTCTCCATAGCGACCTGATTTGCCAATAGGCATCATTTGGCTGGTAGCTCCATTAATATTTCTCACCAATGGACCCTCTATATACCTAGAAGGCGTCGCTCCAGAGAGAGCATCTGTTGAAGCATCAAGAATTGTCAAAAGACCTGAAGAAGAGGTATAAACCATACCTTTAACAAGTTCCGCTTTTTTCTTAACCTCCACATTCGTGTTTAAAGTAACCCGATTGGAATTACTAAAAGTTACGTTTTGAAAGGCATTGTCCCCAGTAAAAGTTTTAGTACCCCCCACCAATTGAGGTTGAGTGCCTGATAATATAATTTTACTTTCAATAGCTGAACTTATTTCTCCTCCATTAAAGATCAAATCACCAGCTATGGTCAAATTCTTATTTACTATAGTTTTAGGACCATTCACTACTAATTTTCCGTTAAGTGAAATGTTTATTGATGGTATAGTTCTATTTCCAGTTCCTGTAAATTCAACATTGTTAAAGACGGTGCTTTCACCCATTACAGTATAATCAGTACTACCTGCGTACTGAATAGTTCCACCAGTGGATTTCACAAAATCATCATAAAACCCAGCGGGTAAAGTACCTGTTTCCACCTTTAAACGTCCCGTGCCATCCACATTGCCCAATCGGTTGTTAACAAAACTTCCAATATCAAGTGTGGCATCGGCCATAATATGTGTACGAAAAGCTCGACGATTATGATCGCCTAAGCCGATACTCTTATTAATGTACACAATATTTCCTACAGGACCTCCTTGCTGAATTCCTACCCCAGGTGATCCTATGACTTTTGTTTGTGGATTATAAGTTGCCCAAGTTGAAGCCACATTCCAATTTCCATTTTCAACTACCGATATATATGCTGGGATACGTTCAGGCACAGCATCAGGTAGTCCAGCTGTATAATCACCATCAATACCCAAATCATCGGTACCAGCAAAAACATCCTTGAAAATCAAAACTGAGTTTTCTTCATCAAATCCTTCAACAGTACCAGGCACCCACTTATCACTGTTGGCCAAAATACGTGCAGTGATGTAGTCTGCTGTTGTTTTACCAGAAGCATCAACTTTCACATCTTCGGCATAAGCCTTCATCCTCACTTCGGCTTTAAACCCTTTGATATCTTCGGCATCCATCGTCCAGTAATATTGCAGCACATTGTTCATATCATTAAAAGGAGTTTCAATACGGTCTGTGATGCTCACATGACGTTCGTTGGCTGCCTTTACTCTGATAGAACCATTGGCGTGTATTTTGCCTCTGAACCCACTGGATAAATAAATGTATAGGGAGATGAAATGGAAGGAAACCATTTACGTACTCCTGCATCGGTAAATGAAACAAATGTTTGAATCATATTCGCTGTAGAGAAAGCAGCCTCTCCAATTCCGTCATCAATTCCAGTAATTTCAGCCTCTTTAAGCAGATCCAGCAAATTCTGACCTATATTTAAAACACCAGCTTTAAGAGATAATTTATCTTT
>CAZJDS010000475.1:0-1516 GCA_964544795.1 uncultured Alkaliflexus sp.
CGCAGTGGAGCAAAAATTTGGGTGAAGCGAAGCGGAACCATATAGCCGCTGTTATGTTCAGTGCCCGGCTTTCTTATAGATTGTTCAGAAAAGTACATGGACGTACTTTTCTGCTCTTTACAATACTTCATCAAGTTTAGTAAGTGCATCTATAATCTCCTTAACGGTACCCAGTTCGAATTCTTCTCTATCAGTTTCTTCATGAGTTCCTTTGTTTAAATATCTCCATTCAGGGGAATCACCGCTGATTCCAAGTAGTTTGCCTAAATTTTCTGAAATAACTTTCTTTTTTGGCCCAGCATAATTGTCTTTACTAAATTTAGACTTTAGTTGCTCTGCAAGTGTACGCGTATCACATGGCTTGTTGTATTGGCGAAAACTTAAGCTAATCATCCCACCGCCAGTTTTCCTGTATTCTTCCCAAATACGGATATTTATATTTTCAACTGCTCTCCGAGAGTTCATCAAAGCGTCTCTTAACGATCTTCTCTGAAGGCATTCTGAAGCGGCTTTTATATAATTTCTGGGGTATTTATCACATTCAACTTGAACATGGTTTTCATCATATTGAGGCAAGAAAGTATAAAGAATGAAATTTTCTATGATGTTTTTAGGCACAGTATTCTGAATATCTTTGTAGAACTCATCACCATGACTTGTAAGGATAATCTGTTTTTCTTTAAAGAATTTTTCTTTAAACAATACAGTTCTAATCGCCTCTCTATGCTCAGAGTCAATGGCATTCACAGGGTCATCGAAAATCAGGAAAGGAGAATTTTCTTTAAGATTCTTAGCTAATAAAATGGAAAGTCCAACACAACGAATATGACCTTCACTTAGCACATGGAGCGCATCGAAATATTTTCCTTTTGTTCCTTGAAATTGGACTTTAATTCGTTCTCCGGAATTTGTAGGTAGTTGAAGATCTACAAGTTTGTCTTTTGGCGCATCATGTATATTAAAAGCATTATAAAGCTCTGTAACTCTGTCTCCTAAATCGGCAATCAATGAGGAAGGCAATTGTTCTTTATATTCTACAATATTGGAAACGAAGAATTGGTAAGCAGATGCTATTGCTTTATTCCTCTCTATTTCAGGCTTTTCATTCTCTGCATCAAGACGGAGTGCTGCATTTTCTTTATCAAAATCAGAAATTTGTTTTTTTGCTTTCTCAATTCCGTCTTCAAGAGTTTTTCGAGAGCCTTTCAACTGTTGTAGTTCGTTATTAATGCTTCGTAACAGTGTTAATCGTTTTTCTTTTTCATCTCGCTCTTTATTCTTACTTTCAATAGTTAAATCGTACTTCTCAATGTGCACAACTAAATCTAACAGTAATTCCCAAGATGATTTTTTATTATTAACTGTATGAAATACCTCATGATACCATTTCCAATCGGGCTTAGCAGGTGTTGCAAGTGGTTGAAATTGAATTGATTCATAACTGAGTTGCGAAATATGATCATTTACTTTTTGTATTAAACCCGATAGTTCTTTAAGTTTATCTGACTCAGTATTA